>CAIKKO010000332.1 GCA_903828025.1 uncultured Sphingomonadales bacterium | reverse complement strand
CCGCGATCTTGTCCTGCGGCACGAAGAAGCGGATCTTGCGCTTGTCATCGGGAATGATCGCCACCACCGGCTGGTTTGCGGGCACCCATTCGCCGGGGTTGAAATAGGTCTGCTCGATCTGCCCGCTCGCAGGCGATACCGGCGCGATCTCCTGCCGCCGCCGGGCCTCTGCCGCAAGCGCGGCCTGCGCGCTCTGTACTTGCGCTGCCGCCGCGGCCTGCTGCGCGCTCCGGCCCACGGTCAGGCCGCCACTGCGCTGCTGCGCCTGCGCCTGCGCCACGCTCGCCGCCGCGCTGTCCCGCGCCGCGCGCGCGGCATCAAGCTGCGTGCGGCTGGCAAACCCTTTGGCGGAAAGATCGGCAAAGCGCCGGAAATCCGCCTCCGCCTTCACCAATTGCGCGCGGGCCGACGCTTCCGCTGCCCGCGCCACGTCGATCTCCGGCGCCCGTTCGCGCGCTGCACCCAGATCGCTGAGCGAAGCCTGTGCCCCCGCCACTTGCGCCGCCGCCTGCGCCGCGCTCGCATCCGCCGTGCGCGGATCAAGCGCAAACAGCGCCGCCCCCGCGCCCACATGTCCGCCGCGCTCCACCGGGCGGCTGGCGAGCGTGCCCGAAACCGGCGCGGCGATATACAGCGCCTCGCCCTCGACATAGCCAAGCCAGGGATCGGGCGCAGATGGGCGCGCGGCATACCAGACGCTACCCGCCCCCAGCGAGACCAGCACCGCCACGATTGCCACGCTGGGCGGAATTTTCATCGGACTTCGGCTCCATGACCACAGCGTGTGGCAGCTTGGCGGATGGTAAGTCACTTGCCGGTTGACAGGAAGGGCCCGCAGCGCGGCCATGAACAATGACGTCCGCTGTTAGACGAGCGACATTTGCGCCATCGATTTTTGCCCGCGCGTCGAATCGATACAAGGTTTGCTTGCCGATTTGACGCATCATCGACTTCTGGGCACACTCCGCTCCAATTCCGGTGCCGTACTCGCCGATGATAGTGTTTGTCTCGTGCGGCAGATCACACAAAACACTCAAGGCCTGCTTTAGGGCCCCGAACGCTGCACCCAAAAGCTGCAAAGGGAGAGACCGCATGACCACCCGCTTCGCCAAGAGCTTCAACGGCCCCGGCAATACCATCGACCTCGGCGATCAGGAAAACGCCATCGTCATGCCCGGCATCGAGCTCGCCTCGACCGACGGCTTCGGGATCAGCGGCTCGGGCCAGCACCACCACATCGGCGTGTTCGGATCGGTTGGCGGTGATCTGGGCGGCGTCGCGATCACCGATGCCTACCAGACGCGTATCAGCGTCGGCACGCAAGGCACGGTCACGTCCGATAATGATGCGATCAATATTGGTGGCAATGACAGCCGCATCGTCAATCATGGCAGCATTGTCAGCCTGAATGCATACGGCATCGAATTCGGCCCGGGCGTGGTTGGCACAAGCGGCCCACCCTCCTACAACGTCTCGGCATCTGTCTCGAACTTTGGCATCATTTCGGGCGAATATGGTATTTATGCAAAGTATACCGACCTAACAATATCCAATCACGGCACGATCATCGGGGTTTACGACTCCGCGACCGTGACCGAAGCCAGCAACAGCCAGATCAAGAACTTCGGATTGATCGTCGGCGATATTTACTTCACCGCCGGGATAAACACGATTTATAATCGCGGCCATCTCGAAGGCGCCATCAATACAGGCAAGGGTGTCGATATGGTCGATAACCGGGGCGGCACGATCGATGGCCAGATCGGCCTCGGCGATGGCAACGACACATTCATTGGCGGGGGCGATGACGAATACGCCAGTGGCGGCAAGGGTAACGATGTGCTGAACGGCGGCGGCGGGGCGGACAAGCTGTTTGGCGGCATCGGCGATGATATCCTGATCGGTGGCGCGGGCAACGACGTGCTCGGCGGATCATCCGGCGTAGACGATCTGACGGGAGGCACCGGCGCAGACATCTTCGTCTTCGACAAGGCGTCAGGCCTGAAACCGGCCGAGATCGACACGATCCGCGATTTCTCCTCCGCTGAGGGCGACAGCATCAATCTTATGACGATCGACGCGATCAAGGCGACCAAGCCCAACGACGCCTTCACTTTCATCGACACGCAGGCGTTCCACAATGTCGCGGGCGAATTGCGGTATGATGTCACGGGCGATCACCTCACGGTCTATGCCGACATGACCGGCGACGGCGTGGCAGACATGACCTTCATCGTGTTCGGAGCAACATCGCTGACCCCGTCGGACTTCGTGCTCTGATCACAGCTGGCAAGGGCTCTCACCGCGCGCGTGCGCCGAGATGCCCTGTTCGCGGCAGACAAGAATCCGGAAAGTTGCCCTGGGAAGATGTTTAAGGAGCCGATATGTCGCTAACTTTTGCTGTCAACACTTCGACCAACGACGATGCGCTGACTCTGGCTGAGCTCGCCGGAGTCTATCTGCGTGCGGGCGTTACGCTGACCTCAACCGCAGGCAACGGCATCATCGGCACCGGCGCGGGCCACAATGCCCTGCTCTACGGCGCGATAGAGGCCGCGCTGGACGGGATCTCGATCGGCAGCGCGTCCGCCAACCATCTGGTGCTGGGCCAGACCGCCAGCATCGCGGCAGGCGGTGATGCGATCGCGGTGACGGGCGATGCCACATCGATCCTCAACCGTGGCTCCATCGTCAGCCTCGGTGGCAGCGGTATCACGCTGGCCGGCGGGCCGGTCAACACCATTGGCAGCGCGCCCCCGGGCGATCCGGCCTACCGCATCGAGAACGGCGTGACCGGCGATATCATCGGCACGACCGGGATCACGCTGATGGACCACTTCAGCACCATTTTGAACAGCGGTTCGATCACCGGCACCGACGGGATCGCGATCAGCATCAAGAACGGCAATCCCTATGCGCTTGGCCAGCTAACAACCAATGTGATCCGCAATACCGGGACGCTGGATGGCAAGCTCGTCATCGATGATGCGCAAGGTGGGGATATCCGCAATGCAGGATCGATCAACGGAGACGTGATCCTCAAGAACTCGTTCGCGACACCGATAACGGGAACCAATTCCGTCTACCTGATGACCAACAGCGGCGCCATTCACGGCGGTGTCGATATCTCCGACACCATTGAATACAGATTCCGCAACACCGGCAGCATCGATGGCGATATCTCTGTCAGCAGCGTTGGGGGTACGCTTGACCTGCGCCGCGGCACGGTCGACGGTACCGTCTCGCTCAACCATAGCGGCAGCACCGTCCTTCTGGGCGACGACGCGGTCAGCGTCTATTCCTACACCGGCGTGGCGGACAACTATATCCGCTTCACCGGGGCCACCAAAGGTGTGGTCATCACCATGCACGGCGGCAACTATGGCGGCAACACCTCGCTCGGCAGCACGTTCGGCGGACAGTTCGCGCTGATCTCGGGCTCCAATTTCAACGACACGTTCTACGGTTTCAAAGGCGAAACCTTCAGCGGGCTGGACGGCGCGGATACCGCCTACGGCTCGGATGGCGTCGACAATTTCAACGGCGGAGATGGCAACGACACGCTCTACGGCAATGGCGGCAAGGATGTGCTGTTCGGCGGGCAGGGCAACGACAGCCTGTTCGGCGGAGTCGGCAACGACACGCTGTCCGGCGGGGATGGCAACGATATCCTGAACGGCGGAGACGGCGTCGACAAGCTGACTGGCGGGACGGGCAAGGATACGTTCGTCTTCGATCAAGTTTACCTGACGCAGACCCAGCCCGATACGATCGCGGATTTCTATGGCGCGAGCGGTGACGGCGACCGGATCGATCTCTCGGCAATTGATGCGAACGCCGCAACGCCGGCCAATGAGGCCTTCACCTTCATCGGCACGGCGGCGTTCCACAATGTCGCGGGCGAACTGCGCTATGGCCAGGTCGGCACCGGTGTGCAGGTGCAGGGCGATACAAACGGCGACGGCGTTTCCGATTTCGTCATCAAGGTATTCTCCGAGCTTACCGCCGCCGATTTCATCCTGTGATGGCCTGATCTTCCCGCCTAAGGCCTGCGCCAACTTGCCCTTCCCGCCGCATCGGGGCATAGGCGCGGGGAATCCCTCAGCCTCCGCACGAAAGGCCGCCCATGAAAGTCCGCGTTCACGTCAGCCTCAAGAACGGGGTGCTCGATCCGCAGGGCCGCGCCATTCATCATGCGCTGGAAGGGCTGGGCTTTGCCGGGGTCAACGATGTTCGCGCGGGGCGGTTGATCGAGCTGGATGTGGCTGACAGCGTGAGCGACGCGAGCCTCGATGAGATGTGCCGCAAGCTGCTCGCCAACCAGGTGATCGAAAACTTCCGGATCGAAAAGGTCGCCTGACCCATGCCGAGCGCAAGTTCCTTTCGGGCCGCTGTCATCACTTTCCCCGGCTCCAATTGCGACCGCGATATGGCGGTGGCAATCGAGCAGATCACCGGCGGCACCGTCCACCGCGTGTGGCACGGCGATGCCGAGCTGCCTTCCGGCCTCGATTTCATCGCGCTGCCCGGTGGCTTTTCCTATGGTGATTACTTGCGCTCGGGGGCAATGGCCGCGCGTTCGCCGGTGATGCAGGCGGTGGTCGCGGCCGCCAATCGCGGCGTGACCGTGCTCGGCGTGTGCAATGGCTTTCAGGTGCTGACCGAAGCCGGGCTGCTCCCCGGCGCGCTGATGCGCAATGCTGGCATCCGCTTCGTCTGCCGCGATGTGCCGCTGGTGGTGGAAAACAGCCAGTCGCTGTTCACCGCGCGCTATGCGGCGGGCCAGCGCATCGTGATCCCGGTCGCGCACCATGATGGCAACTATTTCGCCGACGCCGAAACGCTCGACCGGCTCGAAGGCGAAGGCCGCGTTGCCTTCCGCTATGCCGATCAGGTCAACGGCTCGCAGCGCGATATCGCGGGCGTGCTCAATGCGGCGGGCAATGTGCTCGGCATGATGCCGCACCCCGAACGCATGATCGAGCCCGCACACGGCGGCAGCGACGGACGGGCGCTGTTTGAAAGCGTGCTGGCGGGGCTGAACGTCGCGGCCTGATCCTCAGGCGCGTTTTGCCTGCCAGGCGAGGTTCTCGAACATCGCCAAGGCATCGCGCGGGGTCATGGGTCGGCCGAAGTAGTACCCTTGGATCTTCTTGCAGCCGAGCAGGCGAATCTTGGCGAGTTCTTCCTCGGTCTCCACGCCCTCTGCTGTGGTCGACATCTCGAGCGCATCGGCCATGGCGACCACGGCGCGGACGATGGCGAGGCTTTCCGGATTGTCGCGCGCCGCGCCCTGCACGAAGCTGCGGTCGACCTTGATCGTCGAGAAGCGCAGCTTCCGGAGGTAGCCGAGCGAGGAATAGCCGGTGCCGAAATCGTCGAGCGCAACCCCGCAGCCGAGCGACATGATCCGCTCCAGCGTCTGCTGTGCCGAAGTGCCGTCGCGCACGAAAATGCTTTCGGTCACCTCGATTTCGAGCCGGTGCGGCGGCAGCCCGCTCGCCGCCAGCGCGCTGACCACGACTTCGGCAAAGCTGGGATCGAGCAGCTGCTCACCCGAAACATTGACCGCGACCTTGATGTGCGACGGCCAGTTGATCGCCTCGTGGCACGCCGTTCGCAGCACCCATTCGCCGATCGGCACGATCAGGCGCGTGTCTTCGGCCAGCGGGATGAACTTCACCGGGCTGACGGGCCCGTGCTCGGCCGAATTCCACCGCAGCAGCGCCTCGAAGCTCACCGGCGCTTCGGTGATCGCATCGACGACCGGCTGATAGGCCAGCGCGAACTCGCCGCGTTCCAGCGCGTGGCGCAGCGAGAATTCGAGTTTGCGGCGCTCTTCGGCATGGGCATGCAGCGCGGGTTCGTAATCGAAGTGCTGGCCGCCGCCCTCGTCCTTGGCGCGGTAGAGCGCGAGATCGGCGTTGCGCATCAGAGTCTCGACCGTCGCGCCGTCGCGCGGCCCGATGGCGGAACCGACGCTGGCGCCGACATAGAGCGTGTGGTGGTCGATCTCGTAAGGCTGCGAGAGCGCAGTGATCACCGCATGCGCCACCTCGCGGATGCGATTGCCATCGGTGGCATCGCGCACGACAATCGCGAATTCGTCACCGCCCAGCCGACCGCACAGCTCGTTCTCGCTCATCAGCGTCTTGAGCCGGTCGGAAACCCGCGCGAGAAGCTGGTCGCCGACGAGATGGCCGAGCGTATCGTTGACCGCCTTGAACCGGTCGAGGTCGATCATCAGGAAGCCGCAGCGCATCCGCCAGCGATCCGCCTCGGTCATCGCCTCGCCCAGCGTTTCGGTGAGCATCAGGCGGTTGGGCAGCCTGGTGAGCGTATCGTACCGGGCGAGATAGGCGATCTTGTCGGCGCTTTCGCGCTGCTCGGTCACGTCCGAACCGACCCCGCGGAAGCCGATGAAGTTGGCGTTCTCATCGAATTTGGGCGAGGCGGAAAGTTCCCACCAGCGGTGGTTGCCGTGCAAGGTCACGCGCACCAGCAGGTTGGAAAAGCTTTCGCGGCGCTTGAGCTTTTCGGCCAGATCGTGGAGCGAAGAATGAAAGTGGCCGCTGTCCCACGAAGGACCGGCGATCAACTGGATCAGCGGCTTGCCGTCGATATCCTCCGGGTCCTCGCCCAGCGCGAAGGCAAAGCGGGGGCTCGCGGACCGCACGCGCCGACCCGCATCGGTCTGCCACAGCCAGTCGGCCTCGCCCTCCTCGAACTCGCGCAGCAGCAGCGAGACGACTTCGCTCTTCTCTGCCATGCCCGCCTCGGCCACTTTGCCCGCGAGGAACATGCGGGCCGCCTCCACGCTGCCAAGCGCGAGGAAGCCGACGAAAGCCGCGGCCGCGATGGCAGCGGTCAGATCGCGCGAAAGCAGCAGCATGACAATCGCCACCGCGCCGAGAAGCGCGTTGAACACCACTGTGCCCAGCGGCACCGCCGAAAATGCCACGGCCGTCCCAGCCATCAGCATCGCCATGACCGACCAGACCAGCAGCCGCTGCTCGTTCGTGCCGAAATAGCCAGCCGCCGCAAGCGGGATGGCCCAGACCAGCGCCGCCAGCGCCGTGCCGACTGTCTGCGACTGGATTTCCTGCCGGGTCATGCGGCGGCGATCGGCATCTTCAAGGCTGCGGTCGAACCGCGCGCCGGATTGGAGCACCAGCCCCAGCAATACGGCCCAGCAGCCCAGAGCGAACCAGTTCACCGCAGCGGCGAGGATCGCGATCACCAGCACCGCCGCAAGGGCATGAGCCAGCAAGCGCAGTTGCGTGAGCTTGGCCAGACTGGAATACTGCAGTCCGCGCAGCCGCCCCCAATCGCCCTCGACCGAGTCCGAAAGGCACAACACAGCCAATGCCGGAAGTTTCCGCGGCAACGCGGGCATGCTTTGATCGGTCGGTTTGCTCACGAGCCCGGAGATAGTGAGGAAACCTTGCGCAATGGTAAGCACGTGGAAATTTTGCCGGTGCAGCGCAGTTCGTTGGCGAGATACAAAGTATTGGTTTAACGGTATTTTACGCGAAAGGCCGCTCGCGCGGCGGTCGCGGAATGGTCTGCTGTTCCCGGCTGCCGGGTTTGAACCCCTGCCCTCTGTCTGCGCGGCATGCTAACGCAGTTTTTACGATGGCTCCGAAGGCGCAAACTTGAAATGTCTCTCTCCCTGCTGATTCTCGATGGCGGCACTGGCCGCGAACTGGCGCGGCTTGGCGCACCCTTCCGCCAGCCCGAATGGTCGGCGCTCGCGCTGATGGAAGGGCCCGATTTCGTGAGCGCGGTGCACCGCGGCTATGTCGCAGCGGGCGCGGATGTGATCACCACCAATTCCTATGCGCTGGTGCCGTTCCACATCGGCGACGACCGATTCGCTGCAGAGGGTGCGGCGCTGGCCGCGCTTGCGGGACAGCTGGCGCGGGCAGAGGCCGATGCCGCCGATCACACCGTGCTGGTCGCGGGTTCGTTGCCGCCGGTCTGCGGCTCCTACCGGCCCGATCTGGTCGATCTGGACCGCGCGCGCCCGATTGTCGCAACCCTGGTTGCGGCGCTGGAGCCCCATGTCGATCACTGGCTGGCCGAAACGCTGTCCTCGCTGGTCGAAGCCGAGCTCGCCGCCGCCGAAACCAAGGCGACCGGCAAGCCGCTGTGGCTGTCGTTTACCTTGCAGGACGAAGACCCGGCCGCCCCGCCCAGCCTGCGCTCGGGCGAAAGCGTGACACTCGCCGCCAAAGCCGCGCGCGATCTGGGGGCGGCGGCGCTGCTGTTCAATTGCAGCCAGCCCGAAGTCATGCTCGGCGCGGTCGAGGCCGCGCGCGCCGAACTCGGAACCCAGAGCCCGATCCGCATTGGCGTCTATGCCAATGCGTTCCCGCCGATG
>CAIKKO010000331.1 GCA_903828025.1 uncultured Sphingomonadales bacterium | reverse complement strand
TTCTGCGTCTATCAGGGGGCGGCGCTGGGCCAGAAGTGCTTCCGCAACTTCGGCGGGGAGGGCGGTTCGGGCAGTCACACGATGCGCTGGGGCCTTGAGCAATCACGCAACTTGATGACCGTGCGCATCGCCAACGAAACCGGAATGGACAAGGTGGTGAAGACGATCAAGGCCGTGGGCATTGGCAGCTACCAGCCTTATCTCTCGATGGCGCTGGGTGCTGGGGACACGACCGCTGCGCGCATGGCCAATGCCTACGCCGCACTCGCTAACCAGGGGCGCCAGCACGAACAGACGCTGGTCGACTATGTCCAGAACCGCGATGGCAAGGTGATCTGGAAAGCCGATACCCGCGATTGCAATGGCTGCAACATGCCGCAGTGGGACGGCAAGCCGATGCCGCGCCAGAAGCCAACCGGACGGCAGGTGATGGACCCGCGCACCGCCTATCAGGTGGTGCACATGCTTGAAGGCGTGGTCGTGCGCGGCACCGCGCTGACCTTGGCCGATCTGGGGCTGCCGCTGTTTGGCAAGACCGGCACGACCTCGGGCCCGACCAATGTGTGGTTCGCGGGCGGATCGAGCGATATCGTCGCCACCATCTACATGGGCTATGACCAGCCGCGCAGCCTGGGCGGCTATGCCCAGGGCGGGCGCATTGCCGCGCCGATCTTCAAGCAGTTCGTGGAGGCCACGCGCCGCCGCTGGAGCGACAAGCCGTTCACCGTGCCCGAAGGCATCCGCATGGTGCGGATCGACCGGGTTTCGGGCAAGCAGGTGTTCGGCGGCACGCCGCAGGACACGGTGCGCGAGGCCTCGATCATCTGGGAAGCGTTCAAGCCCGACAGCGAGCCGACGCGCACCTTCCGGCCCGAGGACCAGACCCTCAAGGATGCAGTGCTCGATGCGCTGCGCAAGGCGCGCGCGGCCAAGGGCGGCGATGCCCCGGGCGAAGACGTGCCGGTGGAGGAAGGCGATTTCGCGGGGGAGAAGGGCGGGATTTATTGAGGGCGGGATTTATTGGGGATCTGCCCCAAATGCCGGTTCCTGCCCGGCCTTCTTGCTGGTAGTCTGCCCGGATGATCAAGCGCACCCTTGCCGCCGCTGCGGCCCTCGCCCTGCTCCTCCCCTCCGCTGCCATGGCCGAACTGCCGCAAGGCGCGGTGGCCCCCGATTTTACCACGCAGGGCGCGCTTGCGGGCAAGTCCATGCCGGTAAGCCTCAAGGCGCTGCTCGCGAAGGGGCCGGTGGTGCTGTATTTCTACCCCAAGGCGTTCACGCAGGGCTGCACGCTGGAGGCGCACGCCTTTGCCGAAACGTCGGGCGAGTTCGCGGCGGCGGGCGCGACTGTGCTCGGCATGTCGAACGATGATCTGCCCACTTTGCAGAAGTTTTCCAGCGCCGAATGCCGCGACAAGTTCACTGTGGCGATGGCTTCCAAGGACGTGATCAAGGCCTATGACGTGGCGCTGCATGTCGCGGGCGTGCCCACTGGCCTGACCAAGCGCACCAGCTATGTGATCGACCAGAGCGGCAAGATCGTGCTGGTCCATTCGGACATGGACTACCGCGACCACGTGACGTTGTCGCTGGCCGCTGTGCAGAAGCTCAAGGCCGCGCACTGAAGGTTTGATCCGGGCGGGGGAGTGGGCCGGTGCCGCACTCTCCGAAACGCGCCCTTTCGCGCGTTTCGCCAAGCGCCCGCTCTTTACATCAAGCGCCGCTTCGCTAAGCGGCTACGCTCCCACAGCATGGAGTGAGCCATAATGCGTGCCGAAGGGCAGGCCCATATCGACCGTATCGGAGCCGCGCTGCGGCTGGTGCGCAAGTTCCTTGATTGGGACCGCGCGGTGCGGCGGCTCGACGAGCTGAACGCGCGGGTCGAAGACCCCAAGCTGTGGGACGATCCCAAGCAGGCCGAAGCGGTGATGCGCGAGCGGCGGCGGCTCGAAGCCTCGATCGGCACGGTCAACGAGATCGGGCAGGAAATGGCCGATGCGATCGAGTTCATCGAGCTGGGCGAGATGGAAGACGACGAGCCGACCGTCGCAGAAGGGCTCGCCACGCTGGCGGCGCTGGCCGCGCGCGCCGATGCCGACAAGATTCAGGCGCTGCTCGCGGGTGAGGCCGATGCCAACGACGCCTATCTCGAAGTCCACGCGGGGGCGGGCGGCACCGAAAGCCAGGACTGGGCCGAAATGCTCCAGCGCATGTATGGCCGCTGGGCCGAACGGCATGGCTACAAGGTCGAGCTGGTCGATTATCACGCCGGGGAAGCCGCGGGCATCAAATCGGCCACGCTGCTGATCAAGGGCGAGAACGCCTATGGCTATGCCAAGACCGAGAGCGGCGTGCACCGGCTGGTGCGCATCAGCCCTTATGACAGCTCGGCGCGGCGGCACACCAGCTTCTCGTCGGTGTGGGTCTATCCGGTGATCGACGACGACATCGAGATCGAGATCAACCCCTCCGACCTCAAGATCGACACTTACCGCGCGTCGGGCGCGGGCGGGCAGCACGTGAACACCACCGATTCGGCGGTGCGCATCACGCACATGCCCACCGGCATCATCGCCGCGAGCCAGAGCGACCGTTCGCAGCACAAGAACCGCGCGACCGCGATGAACATGCTGAAAGCGCGGCTTTACGAGGCGGAACTGGCCAAGCGCGAGACGGCGGCCAGCGGCGAATATGCCGCCAAGACCGAAATCGGCTGGGGCCACCAGATCCGCAGTTACGTGCTCCAGCCCTATCAGCAGGTGAAGGACTTGCGCACCGGCGTGGTCAGCACCAATCCCGGCGAAGTGCTCGATGGCGCGCTCGATCCGTTCATGGCCGCCGCGCTGGCGCAGCGCGTGACGGGCGAGAAGGTCACCGTGGAAGACGACGATTGATCCTGAGGCGCGCGATCCTTGCCGGGTTGGTGCTGCTGGGGGCCTGCAGCCGGGCCGCGCCGGATGATCGCGCGGCGCAAGACCGGCCGTTTCCCCGCGCGGACCGGCCCGTGGCCAAAGTGGTTTCGACCCAGTGGTCCACCGAGGAACTGCGCGACCGGCAGGGCGAAGCGCAAGATGTGATGGACGAGGCGGGCGTGGCCCCCGGCATGACCGTTGCCGATATTGGCGCGGGGGAGGGCTACTACACCGTGCGCCTGGCCGCGCGGGTGGGCGAGAAGGGCCGCGTGCTGGCCGAGGATATCGACAGCGGCGCACTGACCCGGCTGGGCGCGCGGGTCGAGCGCGAGCAGCTCGATACGGTCTCGATCAAGCCCGGCGCGCCCGATGATCCGCAGCTGCCCGCACACAGCTTCGACCGCGTGTTCCTGATCCACATGTACCACGAGATCGCCGAGCCTTATGCGTTTCTGTGGCGGCTGTGGCCCGCGCTGAAGCCGGGGGGCTCGGTCGTGGTGGTCGATGCCGAACGGCCGACCGCCCAGCATGGCACGCCCACTGCATTGCTGTTATGCGAATTCGAGTCTGCGGGCTTTCGCTTGGTGGCGTTTCGCCGTAAGCCGGATGTTTCTGGGTATTATGCCCAGTTTGCCGCCGCCGAGAACGGGCGGCCCGAACCGGGCAAAATGCGATCCTGCCGCGAAGAAGCGAGCAGGATCACGGGGCGCTAAGGGAAGACGATGTCTGGGTTCAAGGGTTTGAAGCCGATCCTGTATGGCGGGCGTGAAGTCTGGCCATTGGTCGAAGGCGGCAAGGGTGTGGCCGCCACCAATCACCGCAGTTCGGGCGCGTGGGCGGCCGCTGGCGGCATCGGCACGGTGAGCGCGGTCAACGCCGACAGCTATGATCCGGCCGGCAAGATCGTGCCGCAAGTCTACGAACAACTCACGCGCAAGGAACGCCACGAGCAGCTGATCCGCTATGCCGTCGACGGCGCGGTGGAGCAGGTGCGCCGCGCCTATGATCTGGCGAGCGGAAAAGGCGCGATCAATATCAACGTGCTGTGGGAAATGGGCGGCGCGCAGCCGATCCTCGAAGCGGTGCTCGAAAAGACCAAGGGCCTTGTGGCGGGCGTGACCTGCGGCGCGGGCATGCCCTACAAGCTTTCCGAAATCGCGGCGCGCTACGGGGTGAATTATCTGCCCATCGTATCCTCGGGCCGGGCGTTTCGCGCGCTGTGGAAGCGCGCCTATCACAAAGTGCCCGATCTGCTCGGCGCAGTGGTTTATGAAGATCCGTGGCTGGCGGGCGGGCACAATGGCCTCTCGAACGCGGAAGACCCGCGCAAACCCGAAGACCCTTATCCGCGCGTCAAGGCGCTGCGCGATGTGATGCGCGCCGAGGGGCTTGCCGATAGCGTGCCCATCGTGATGGCGGGCGGCGTGTGGTTCCTGCGCGAGTGGGAGAACTGGATCGACAATCCGGAGCTGGGCGGCATCGCCTTCCAATTCGGCACGCGGCCCTTGCTCACCGAGGAAAGCCCGATCCCGCAGGGGTGGAAGGACCATTTGCGCACGCTCAATCCGGGCGATGTGCTGCTCCACCGCTTTTCGCCGACGGGGTTCTATTCCTCCGCCGTGATCAATCCGTTTCTGCGCAGCCTTGAAGCGCGCAGCGAGCGGCAAGTGCCCTATTCCAAAGTCTCGGCGGGCGAGCATACCGTGCAGCTCGATGTGGGGGTAAAAGGCAAGAACTTCTGGGTGACTCCGGCTGATCGCGACCGCGCGCGCGCCTGGTTCGGCGCGGGCTTCACCACCGCGCTGCGCACGCCCGATGATACGGTGGTGTTCGTCGGGGCCGAAGAGCGCGACATGATCCGCAAGGACCAGAGCGATTGCATGGGATGCCTGTCGCACTGCGGGTTCTCCTCGTGGAAGGACCACGATGATTACTCCACCGGGCGGCTGGCCGATCCGCGCAGCTTCTGCATCCAGAAAACCTTGCAGGACATCGCGCACGGCGGCCCGATTGACGAGAACCTGATGTTCGCGGGCCATTCGGCCTATCGCTTCAAGCAGGACCCGTTCTATTCGAACAACTTCACGCCCACCGTGAAGCAGCTGGTGGACCGGATTCTGACAGGCGACTGAGCGATGGGGGCCAATCCCGCTGCTGCCCGCGCTGTCACGGCCCCGCATCGGCTGCTGTGGGCGCGCGAGTTTCTGTCGCTGCCCAAGCTGCTGGCTGCGCCGTGGCGTGCGCCAGTGGTGGTCCCGCCGTTCGGGCGCGGACGCCCCGTGCTGGTGCTGCCCGGCTTCATAAACGGCGAGGGGTCTACCGCGCTGCTGCGCGCCTCGCTGGCGAGCGCGGGGTTCGACACGCATGGCTGGGGCGAGGGCATGAACTTCGGCGCGCGGGCGGATGCGATGGCGCGGCTGGGCCAGCGGGTAACGGATCTGGGCCGGGCTTCAGGCGGCGAACTGATCCTGATCGGCTGGAGCCTGGGCGGACTGTTTGCCCGCGTGCTGGCGCAGCAGCATCCCCAAGCCTGCCGCCTTGTCGTGACGCTGGGCTCGCCCTTTTCCGGCGATCGGCGCGCCAACAATGCCTGGCGGCTGTATGAGGCGATCAATGACCACGCGGTCGACAATCCGCCCCTCTCCGGAGACCCCGGCGTGAAGCCGCGCGCGCGCACGATCGCGGTGTGGTCCGCGCGCGACGGCATCGTCGCGCCGCGCTGCGCTGAGGGGGAGCCGGAGCAGTCCGACCGCCGGATCGAAGTGCCGTTCAAACACTTCGAACTGGTCGCCGCGCGCGGCGCGGTGGCGGCGGTGCTGCAGATTTTGCGCGAGGAGCTGGATTAGGCAGCTGGAGTAGGCAGCTGTCCGGTGCACCCGGAGCGTTGCCGCCATCGCCGCGCGCGCGGCTTCCGCGTCCGGCCGTTGGCATAGCGGCAGATCGTCAGGATTGTGAAGTGCCATGAATTATCGCCATTCCTTCCATGCCGGCAACAGCGCCGATGTCGTGAAGCACAGCCTGCTGATCGCCCTCGTGCAGGCGTTGCAGCGCAAAGACAGCGCGCTGACCCTGATCGACACCCACGCCGGCTGCGGGTTGTATGACCTTGATGGCGCGGACGCCGGGCGCACTGGCGAAGCCGCGCAGGGCGTGCTGCGGGCCTTTGCCGACCCGGCCCCCTTGCTGGACGACTACCGCGCCGCAGTTCGGGCGGTGAATGCGGGGCAGGCAGTGCAAGCGGGGCAGGCGGTGAATACCGCGCCGCGCCTCTACCCCGGCTCGCCGCAGATTCTGGCGCAGCTTCTGCGTCCGCAGGATTTCCTGATCCTCAACGAAAAGCATCCCGACGACGCGTATACCTTGCGCGGCGCGATGCGCGGCACCAGCGCTGCCGTGCATGAGCGCGACGCCTACGAGCTGTGGCTGGCGCTGCTGCCGCCCCGAACCCCGCGCGGCGTGGTGGTGGTCGATCCGCCGTACGAGCAGACGGACGAACGCGCCCGCATCACCGCCACGCTCGCTGCGGCGCACCGCAAATGGGCGCACGGCGTGACGGTGATCTGGTATCCGCTCAAAGACCGGAGCGTGCACACGCGGTGGAAGGCGCAGCTGCGCCAGCTCGGCATCCCCAAAATGCTGTGGGTGGAGCATTGGCTCTACGATAGCGATCAGCCCGGCCTTTATAACGGCGCGGGCCTGTTCATCGTCAACCCGCCTTACGCTTTCACCGAAGCGCTGCCGCCGCTGCTCGAAGCCCTGCGCGCCGCGCTGGCGCCCGAGGGACACAGGGGCGAGATCGCAGCCGATTGGTTGGCTGGTTAAGGAAGGCGCGGCGGCGGTGGAGGCCAATGACTGCTTTGTTGTTCGTGTCCCGAACAGCAGCGTTTGATCTCGGCAAGGCCATATGCGGGCGTCAATCACCGGCCAGAAATGTGGTCACGCCAGGTGGCTGGGTGAGGGCAGAACACGCGCCACTCCGGGGCAGGCCCGGGGTGGCGGGGAATCAGGAAACGAGCGGGCCAGACGCGCCCGCCCGCCCTTATTCAAACTCCCACGCGCGTTCGCCGTGGCTGGCGTAATCGAGCCCCTCGCGTTCCTCGTCTTCGGTCACGCGCATCGGGATGACCATCGCTACGGCCAGCGCCGCGATCACCGTGCCGAGCGCGCTCCACGCTGCGACCACCGCCACGCCTGCGCCTTGGGCGAACAGCTGGCGCAGCAGGCCCATGCCATCGGCATAGCCAGTGCCGCCGAGCGCGGGTTCGAGGAACACCGCGAGCAGGATCGAGCCGGTGATGCCGCCCATGCCGTGGACCGCGAACACATCGAGCGAATCGTCGATCTCCAGCCGCCGCTTGACGATCTGGATCATCGGGTAGCAGACGAGCACCGCCGCCAGCCCGAACAGGATCGCCGCGCCCGGCGCAATGAACCCGGCCGCCGGGGTCACCGTGGCAAGCCCCGCAACCGCGCCGGTGGCAAAGCCCACCGAAGTCGGCTTGCCGATGGTGAGCTTTTCGATCAGCAGCCACGCCAGCGCCGCTGCGCAAGCGGCGGCATGGGTGTTGATGATCGCGGTGGCGGCATCGTCGCTCGCGGTCACTGCGGAGCCGCCGTTGAACCCGAACCAGCCCACCCACAGCAGCGCCGCGCCGATCATGGTCAGCGCGGGCGAATGCGGCAGCATCTGCTGCTTGGGAAAGCCGGTGCGCTTGCCGATCAGGAGCGCGGCGACCAGCGCCGAAACCCCGGCAGTGGTGTGGACCACGATGCCGCCCGCAAAGTCGAGCGTGCCCAGCCGGGTCGCCAGCCAGCCGCCGCCCCAGATCCAGTGCGCGACGGGGGCGTAGACGATCAGGCTCCACAGCGCGGCGAACGCCACCACCCAGCCGAACCGCGCCCGGTCCACCCACGCGCCGACCATCAGCGCCGGAGTGATCAGCGCGAACATCATCTGAAACAGCGCATAAGCGCTCTCGGGCACGACCGTGCCTTCGCGCACATTGCCCAGATCGAGCAGCATCCATGCCGCGCCGCCGCCGATCCAGCCGCCGGTGACCGGCCCGAACGCCAGCGTATAGCCCACCGCGATCCACAGCAGCGAACACACCGCCGCCATCGCGCCGATCTGCACCGCCACCGCAAGGAAGCCCTTGGCGCGCACCAGCCCGCCATAGAACAGCGTGAGGCCCGGCAGCGCCATCAGCAGCACCAGCGCGGAGGAGGCGAGCAGCCACGCGGTATCGCCGCTGTCCGATGCATCGAGCACGTCGGCGGCCTGGGCGTGGGCGAGCTCAGGCAGGCCCAGCGCGGGCAAAGCCAGCGCGGTGGCCGCAACCGCCATCGCGAAATATGTGCGCATTATGGAATTCTCTCCCCTGTGGCCGCGCTTCAGAGCCAGCCTTCAAGCACCTGATCGGGCGGGCGGTGGCCATCGGCCCAGAAACGGATATTGGCGATCACTTTGTCGCCCGATGCGCTGCGCCCTTCGAACGTGGCGCTGCCCATGTGGGGCAAAAGCGAAACGTTGCCGAGTTCGAGGAAGCGCGGGTCAATGTCGGGCTCGTGCGCATAGACATCGAGCCCGGCGCCGCCGATTCGGCCTTCCTGCAGCGCGGCGATCAGCGCGTCCTCATCGACGATCTCGCCGCGCGCGGTGTTCACCAGATAGGCCTCGGGCTTCATCAGCGCGATGCGGCGCGCGTTCATCAGGTGGTGCGTTTCGGGCGTGGCGGGGCAATGCAGCGTGATGATATCCGCGCTTTGCACCAAGGCATCGAGGTTCGGCTCATACGTCGCGCCGACCATGCGCTCGAACGCTTCGGGCAGGCGCTGGCGGTTGTGATAGACCACGCTCAGCCCGAACGCGCGCGCGCGGTGCGCCACGGCCTGGCCGATGCGGCCCATGCCGATGATGCCCAGCGTCTTGCCGCTGATGCGGTGGCCGAGCAGGCTGGCGGGGGACCAGCCCGCCCATTCGCCCGAGCGCACCACGCGCCCGCCTTCGGCCAAGCGGCGCGAGACGGTGATCAGCAGCGCCATCGCCATGTCGGCCGTATCGTCGGTGAACACGCCGGGGGTGTTGGTGACGAGGATCTTGCGCGCGCGCGCGGCGGCAAGATCAATGTGGTCCGTCCCCGCGCCGAAGCTGGCGATCAGGCCAAGCTGCGGCCCGGCGGCGGCGATCAGCGCGGCGTCGATCCGGTCGGTGACCGTGGGCACGAGCACATGCGCGTGCTGGACCGCCGCCCTGAGCGCGTCCGCGCCGAGCGGGCGGTCGTCCGGATTGAAGGTCATGTCGAACAATTCGGCCATGCGCGCCTCTGTCTCGGGCAGCAGGCGGCGTGTGACGAAGACGCGGGGGGCGCCTTCGATCCGGCGGGTGGGCCGATAGTCGGCCGAGGACGATGTGTTGGGCGGAGCCATGCGCTATCGCTATGCCGTCAGGGTTCTCCCGGTCAAGCACCCGGTTGCCCGCCCGTACGAATGCTGTATCGCAGCAAGGGCAAATGGCTGCGATACCGGAACAGGAAGGCTGCGCGATCGTGCCCGGATTTCGACATCAATTTCCCCGTGTGGTGGGATTTACCCGCGTACTGCTTGGCGCGCTGGCGTTCGCCACTCTGGCGTGCGGGGTTGCACCCGGCGCGGTGCGCGCGGCTGACGCGCAGACCGAAGGCCCCTACTGGGCTTCGCTGCGCACCCAGCCGGCCAACTTGCGCGTCGGGCCGGGGCGCGAATACCGCATCAACTGGGTCTATCTGCGCGCCGGGCTGCCGCTCAAGGTGCTGCGCACGATGGGCGGCTGGCGGCTGGTCGAAGATATCGACGGCGCGCGCGGCTGGATGCTGGCGCAGTTCCTCGCGCGCACTCGCACCGCAACGGTGAAGACGGGGACGGCCAAGGGCGCCATGGCGGAGATTCGCGAGAACGCCGATGGCTCGGGCCGTCTGCTGTGGCGCGCCGAGCCGGGCGTCACCGGCAAGCTGGGCGAGTGCGGCCCGATGTGGTGCAAGATCGACATTGATGGCCGCCGCGGCAACGTGGCCAAAGCGGCCGTATGGGGCGCGGATTAGAGCCTGTTTTGCAGCCCTCTCCCCTGCCGGGGAGAGGGCCAAGCCAAGCCAGGCGGCCTTAGACCAGCTCGATCGCCACTGCCGTGGCTTCGCCGCCGCCGATGCACAGGCTGGCGACACCGCGCTTTTTGCCGTGGCGCTGGAGCGCGCCGATCAGCGTGGTGACGATGCGCGCGCCCGAAGCGCCAATGGGGTGGCCCAAGGCGGTTGCGCCGCCGTGGACGTTGATCTTGTCATGCGGGATGCCCAGATCGTGCATCGCGAACATCGCGACGCAGGCGAACGCCTCGTTCACTTCGAACAGATCGACATCGGCCACGCTCCAACCCGCCTTGGCGAGCAGCGACGTGATCGCGCCGACCGGGGCGGTGGTGAAGTCCTTGGGCGCCTGCGCATGCGCGGCCATCGCCACCACGCGCGCCACCGGCTTCAGTCCATCGGCTTCGGCCACGCTCTGGCGCGTGAGGACCATGGCGGCCGCGCCGTCCGAAATCGAGGACGAGGTGGCGGCGGTGATCGTGCCGTCCTTGGCGAAAGCGGGCTTGAGGCCCGGAATCTTGTCAGGCTTGCCCTTGCCGGGGGCCTCGTCGGTATCGACCACGGTTTCGCCGCTGCGCGATGTGACCGTGACCGGCACGATCTCGGCCACGAACGCGCCTTCGGCAATCGCGGCCTGCGCGCGGCGCAGCGATTCGATCGAATAGGCGTCCTGCTGCTCGCGCGTCAGCTGGTAGGCGTTGGCGGTGTCCTGCGCGAACGTGCCCATCGCGCGGCCCGGCTCATAGGCGTCTTCAAGGCCGTCGAGGAACATGTGGTCATAGGCGGTATCGTGCCCGATGCGCGCGCCCGAGCGGTGCTTCTTGAGCAGGTAGGGTGCATTGGTCATGCTCTCCATACCGCCCGCGACGACCATGTCGACGCTGCCCGATGCCAGCGCTTCGGCGCCCATGATCAGCGCCTGCATGCCCGATCCGCAGACCTTGCTCACCGTGGTCGCCTGCACTGAGGTGGGCAGGCCCGCGCCGATCCCGGCCTGACGCGCGGGGGCCTGGCCGAGCCCGGCGGGGAGCACGCAGCCCATGTAAAGGCGCTCGATCTTGTCGCCCGCAACGCCCGCGCGCTCGACCGCGCCGCGCACCGCGGTCGCGCCGAGCTGGGTGGCGGAGACATCAGCCAGCGCGCCCTGCATGCTGCCCATGGGGGTGCGCGCGAACGAGAGGATCACGACGGGATCGGACGCGGAGAACGGTGACGATATCTGGGCCATGGCGGGAACACCTTCCTGTGCTAGGGACCGCAAGGCCCCGGGAGTTGCAGCCCATGTAGACCCCGGATGCGGCGAATTCAATTCGGACCAAAGCGTGAGGCGCACAGGATGGCGGCGGAATGGGGGCGGATGTGGTGCTGCTGATCGTGGCCGCCGCCGTGCTTGGCGCCATCATCGGCAGCTTTCTGGGCGCGGCGCTGGAGCGGCTGCCGGAAGGGCGCTCGGTGCTGACCGGGCGTTCGGCCTGCGACAGCTGCGGCAAGGCACTGACCCCGGTGGAGCTGGTGCCGGTGCTTTCGTGGCTGGTGCAGCGCGGGGTGTGCCGCAGCTGCGGGGCGGCCATCGGCTGGTGGCAGCTGGGAGCCGAAGTGGGCGCAGCGCTGATTGCCGCGCTCGCCATGGCGCTGAGTGTCTTTCCGCTCGCGGCGATGGTGCTGGGCTGGCAACTGCTGCTGCTGGCGCTGCTCGATGCGCGCCATATGTGGCTGCCGCGCCCGTTAACCCTGCTGCTCGCGGCAAGCGGGGCCTTGTTCATGACGCTGTGGGCGATGCAGGGGCGCGAGCCGATGATTTTGGTCGAGGCGCTGATCGGCGGGGCGTTCGGCTTTGCCACGCTGTGGCTGCTGGGGCAGGGCTATGAGCGGCTGCGCGGGCGCGAGGGGCTGGGCGGGGGCGATCCGCCGCTGCTGGGGGCGATCGGGCTGTGGCTCGGGCCGCTGGGCGTGATCCACACGTTGCTGGTGGCGAGCCTTGGCGGGCTGGCGGTGGCGGGAGTACTGCACCTTCGCGGCCGCAGAATCGAAGCGGATACGGCGCTGCCGCTCGGCACGCTGCTCGCGGCGGCGGCCTGGCCGATCTTTGTGTGGCAGGGCTGGTTCTAGCGCGGATTTCCGCCGACGGCAGGGCTTGCTCGCAGCGCACTTGCGGGGATGGCCAGACGGGCAATCCACAAAAGAAAGCGCCAAAATCAGGCCTTATCGGGCCATGCCGCACTTGCGCAGGGGCACCACCCGCACTAGGGCGCAGGGCAGTCCGGATTTTCATGCAACAGGCGAGTCAGCCCCTTGGCCCAACAACTGCCCTACCTCGCGCAATATCTGCCGATCCTCATCTTCCTCGGGATCGCTCTGGCGCTTTCCAGCGCCTTCGTGTTCCTGCCGATGGGCGTCTCGCGGCTGACCGGCGCGCACAACCCCAATGCCGCCAAGCTCAGCGAATACGAATGCGGCTTCCCCGCCTT
>CAIKKO010000330.1 GCA_903828025.1 uncultured Sphingomonadales bacterium | reverse complement strand
GGCGAGACTGTCGCCCGCATAGCCCCACTGCGCCTTGCCATCGAACGTGAACGCGCGCTTCGTGCGGCGATCAATGCGCCCGCCATCGGCCAGCCGGAAACCGCTCACTTGCGTGCCTCCCCAGCCTTGTAGGTCGTCTCGAAGCGATCCGTCAGCGTATCGCGCACCGCGTTGAAAAAGCGCCCGCAGCCATGCGTGTGCCGCCAGCGTTCATGGTGCCGCCCGCGCGGATTGCGGCGGATGTAGAGAAACGCCTCCCACTCGGCGTCGGAATATGTCGATGGATCGAGCGGCCGCGCGATATGCGCCTCGCCGCCATAGACGAATTCCACCTCGGGGCGCGCCTCTTCGCAGTAGGGGCAGTGAATCAGCAGCATGAAACAGAGCCTTGAAACTTGAGAACCCTAACAACACCCGTTCGTGTCGAGCGAAGTCGAGACACCGGGCGCTGCGTGCTGTGTCTCGACTTCGCCCGACACGAACGGGAGGGGGATGCGGGGTGCATTCCGATCACGCTCAGTGCGCGACGGCGGCAGCCGCCGCCTCGTCGATCAGCCGGCCGTTGCGGAACCGGTCGAGATTGTAGGGCGCGTTGATCTTGTGCGGTTCGTCGTGCGCCATGGTATAGGCCAGCAAGTCGCCCGCGCCCGGTGTAGCCTTGAACCCGCCCGTGCCCCAGCCGCAGTTCACATAGAGCCCCTTCACCGGCGTCTTGCCGAGGATCGGCGAGCGATCCGGCGTCACATCGACGATCCCGCCCCAGGTGCGCAGCATCCGCATGCGCGTGAAGATCGGGAAAATCTCGCAGATCGCCGCCAGCGTATGCTCCACAATATGGAACGCCCCGCGCTGCGAATAGCTGGTGTACTGATCGGTGCCCGCGCCGATCACGAGTTCGCCCTTGTCGGACTGGCTCATATAGGCGTGCACGGTGTTCGACATGACCACGCACGGGAAGATCGGCTTCACCGGCTCCGAAACCAGCGCCTGCAGCGGATAGCTTTCGAGCGGGAAATCGAGCCCCGCCATCTGCATCACCAGCGAGGTGCTGCCTGCCGCCGAAACGCCCACGCGCTTCGAGGCGATGAAGCCGCGTTCGGTCTCCACACCTTCGATAGCGCCGTCCGCCCCGCGCCGGATGCCTGTGACGGCGCAGTTCTGGATGATATCGACGCCCAGCGCCGAAGCCGCACGCGCATAGCCCCAAGCCACGCTGTCATGCCGCGCGGTGCCGCCGCGCCGCTGCAGCGCCCCGCCCAGCACCGGATGGCGCGTGTTGGGCGAAATATCGAGCGGCGGGCAATAGGCCTTGCACTCTTCGGGCGTCAGCCACTCGTTGTCGACGCCGTTCAGCCGGTTGGCGTGGATGTGCCGCTTGAAGCTCTGCACATCGTGCACATTGTGCGCGAGCATCAGCACGCCGCGCTTGGAATACATGATGTTGTAGTTGAGCTCCTGGCTGAGCCCGTCCCAAAGCTTGACCGCGTGATCATACAGATGCGCGCTCTCGTCGTAGAGGTAGTTCGAGCGGATGATCGTGGTGTTGCGCCCGGTGTTGCCGCCGCCCAGCCAGCCCTTCTCGATCACCGCGACATTGGTGATGCCGTACTTCTTCGCGAGGTAATAGGCCGCGCCGAGCCCGTGCCCGCCGGCGCCGACAATGATCGCATCATAGGCCGGCTTGGGCGCAGCATCGGGCCATTGCTCGGGCCACGACTGGTGCCCGCCGAGCGCCTTGGC
>CAIKKO010000329.1 GCA_903828025.1 uncultured Sphingomonadales bacterium | reverse complement strand
CGGCGCGGACATCACCGCCGTGCAGGCCGCTTTCGCGCCGATGTTCGGGGCGGACGATGTCTTGCCCGATGGCCGCGATTTCGATCGCCTGCTGCACGATGGCGAGATGATCGCGCTGGGCGCGCTCGGGTTCACTGTGATGCACACGCCCGGCCACACCCCGGCCTGCGTCAGCTACCGCATCGGCGATGCCGTGTTCGTCGGTGATACGCTGTTCATGCCCGACTATGGCACCGCGCGCGCCGATTTTCCGGGCGGTGACGCGCATGCGCTCTACCGTTCGATCCGCCGTCTGCTGGCGTTGCCCGCTGCAACCCGGCTGTTCCTGTGCCACGACTACAAGGGCCCGGGCCGGGCCGGCTATGTCTGGGAGACCAGCGTGGCAGCGCAGCGCAGCGGCAATATCCAGGTGCATGACGGGATCGACGAGGATGCGTTCGTGGCCATGCGCCAAGCGCGCGACGCGGGCCTTGCCCCGCCGAAGCTGCTGCTGCCTTCGATTCAGGTGAATATCCGCGCAGGCCGGATGCCGCCGAGCGAACACGGTGCCGGGCCTGCGCTGCGCATACCGCTGCGCGCGGACGATGCCTTTGCGGCTACTCTTCTGTCCTGATCAGCACTGTCTCGCCGATCAGCAGGAACAGCAGGAATGGCGCCCAGGCAGCCAGAATGGGCGGATAGCCGCCGAAATTGCCCATCGCCAGCGCGGCGTTGTCGACCACGAAATAGGCAAAGCCCAGCGCCATGCCGACCACCGCGCGCACAAACAGGCGGCCCGAACGCGCCAGCCCGAACGCGGCGACTGCGCCCAGCAGGGGCATCAGCAACGCTGAGAGCGGCCCCGCGAACTTGTGCCACCATTTGCCTTCGAGCTCGCTCGTGCGGTAGCCCGCAGCGCGGATCGCGTTGATCGTTTCGGTGAGCTGCGGGAGCGATTCGCCATCGGGATCGGCCTTGCGGATCACCACCTGCGCGGGGTCGACCCCACGGGCATAAACGCGCCCTGCGGTGTAATCGGTGCGCCGCGCGCTTTGCACATCGAAGCTGACCGGCTTTGTGAACGTCCAGCCGGGGCGGGCATATGTCGCGTCGGGGCTGCGCACGATCTCGATCACCATGCCGCCCGGATCGCGCCGATACCAGCTGACCTCGCGCATGCGCATGGCATCCCCGCGCCCCTCGACCGATTTGGCAAAGAGGATGTTCGGCCCGTCCTGCAGCCACACGTTGGTCTTGACCGCACTGTCACGCGGGATCGCGCCATAATCGACCGCCTGCCACGCTTTCAGCGTGGCGCTGGAGCGGACCACGACCCGCTCGGTGAAGCCGAATGTCAGCAGCGCGGTCACGGCTGCGACGAGGAACAGCGGCGCGAGGATCTGAT
The DNA here is from genome assembly GCA_903828025.1 of uncultured Sphingomonadales bacterium. Taxonomy (GTDB): domain Bacteria; phylum Pseudomonadota; class Alphaproteobacteria; order Sphingomonadales; family Sphingomonadaceae; genus Novosphingobium. The sequence goes on along the minus strand of CAIKKO010000329.1, from coordinate 7,688 downwards.
GCGCGGAAAGTCCGGCGGCCTTGAGCGCGATGACCTCGCTGTTCTGGTTGAGCGTCATCAGCGTGATGATCGTGGCCAGCAGCACAGAATAGGGCAGGAAGCGGCTGACCAGCTGCGGCATGCGCAAGCCGACATACGTCCACAGTTCGCCCTGACCGTTGCCGGGCGCGGCGAGAATGCGGCCGCTCTCGCTCAGCAGATCGAGCATCTGCAGGATCAGCACCAGCATCAGCAGCACCGCGAGGATGCGCATCGCAAACATGCGGCCGATGTAGAGCATCACGGTGCGCGAGGGGAAAAACTCAAACTGCATCGGCGGTTCCCGCAAGGCGCGGCGCGCGCTTGGCAAACAGCTTCATTACCGTGCGCGTGATCTTGGCGAAGCCGGTTTCAAGCCCGCCGATCGGCTGCCCGCCAGGCACGTAAGCGAGTTGCCGGTACATCCATACGATCAGCAGCGCGAACCCCGCGAACGGCCCCCACAGCGCCAGCGTCGGGTCGATCCGGCCGAGGCTGGAGATGTCCTGCCCATATTCGTTGACCTTGTGATAGGCGACCACCATCACGATCGAGAGAAACACGCCGAGCGCCGAGCTGGAACGCTTGGGCGGCACCGCCAGCGCCACCGCGAGCAGCGGCAGCAGGAACATCATCGCCACTTCGACCAGCCGGTAATTGAGGCTAGCGATGCTCTGGTAGCGCGCCGCGGCGCTCGAATCCTTGCTCCAGCCGATACGCAGCAATTCGGGCAGGAAATATTCGCGGTCGCGCTCGCCGCGGCTGCGGAACTGTTCGATCTTGGGGAGGTCGATCGGCAGGTCGTGCGTCGCGAACGTCAGCACGCGCGGCGAGTTGATGCCCGGGCCGTCCTGCACGATCTGGCCATCGGTCAGCCGCAGCACCACCGTATCGGGGTTCTCCTTGTTGGCGAAGAACTGCCCCTCGCGCGCGGAAATCACCAGCACCTGGCCGTCCTTCCCGCCGATCCGCGCGAAAATCCCGCGCAGCTCGCGCCCTTCATCGCGGCTGGCATCCACGCGCAGCGCGGTGCGGTCCTGCAAGGTGTTGAATTCGCCGACCTTGATCGAAGCGCCCAGCGCGCCCGAGCGCAGATCGAACTGCAGCTGCTCGTAATAATAGCGCGAGAGCGGCTGGAGATAGCCGACGATCAGCAGGTTAAGCGCGGCGAGCACGATCGTGAACAGGTAGGGCACACGCAGCAGCCGGGTATACGACAGGCCGACCGCGCGCATGACATCGAGTTCGGACGAGGTGGCGAGCCGCCGGAACGCCAGCAGGATGCCGAGCATGAGCCCGAGCGGAATGGCCAGGCTGGCATATTCGGGCAGCAGATTGGCGAGCATCTTGAACACGACGCTGACCGGGCCGCCCTCGGTCGCCACGAAATCGAACAGCTTGAGCATCTTGTCGAGCACGAGCAGCGATGCCGCGATCACGAAGACCGACAGCATCGGCACGATCACGAGCCGGGCGATGTATTTGTCCGTGGCGGTCAGGAAGGTCAAAGGCAGGGCGGCTCCCAAAATCCGCGGGGGGCTGAAACCGGAACAGTTCGCCCGGTTAGCCCGGTTCAGAGGCGGGCGGAAGACGAAAATGCGGTGCCGAGTGCGCCACGGCCCTCACCGTGTGCGCCGCGAATCAGGCCTTTTCGAGCGTGCACTGCAGCGGGTGCTGATTCTGCCGCGCGAAATCCATGACCTGATTCACTTTGGTTTCGGCGATTTCGTAGGGGAAGATCCCGCAGACGCCGACGCCCTTCTGGTGGACGTGGAGCATGACCCGCGTCGCCTGCTCCAGATCCATATGGAAGAAACGCTTGAGCACCAGAACGACGAATTCCATCGGCGTGTAATCGTCGTTTAGCATCAAGACTTTGAACATGCTGGGCTTTTTGGGCCGGGTGCGGGTCTTGGTAGCGATGCCGACCTGATCGTCGCCGTCGCCGCCGCCGGGGCCCTTCGGCGCATCATCATCGCCTGCGCGGGTGCCAAGCGTGGCTACTGGCGCAGGCACACCAACGGCCGCTCCATATGCGGCAGGGCCCTCGGGGGCGTAGGAGACGGCTGACAAAGTCATGATTGCTACAATATCGCATTGCACTGCCCCGCGTACAAGAGGCGGCGCGGCGCTTGGCCCGAAAGTCTGCACAGGATTGCGCTGCGCGGGGCGGGCAAAACGGAAACGGGCCGGGCGGGGTTACCCGTCCGGCCCGTTGCCATTCGCGTCCGGCAGCGCCTTTGCGCGTCCGGTTCAGGCCAATCAGGCGGCCTGCTTGATCTTTTCGACCGCGAGGCTGACGCGGTTCGAGATCGGCTGGAAAGCCTCGCTGGCGAGCTTGAGGAACGCTTCGCTGTTCTTCGAGCTGGCGGCAACCGCAGCATCGAACTGCTTGCGCAGCATGGCGTTCTGCTTCTCGAAGAACTCGGCCGGCGACTTAACCGAGGCGAGGTCCTTGATCTCAGCGGTCATGGTCTCGACAACCGACTTGGTCTCGGCGGCGTAGCTCTTGCCCATTTCCTGCAGGCCGGTGGCGAGGATCTTGCTCGATTCCACAACGGCTTCCATGTTGCCCTTGGTGAAGGTGCCCATGTCGCCGAGCGCAGCCTGGCTCTTTTCGAGCGTGGCCTTGGCCTTTGCGGCAGCGTCCTTCATGGCGGTCTGGATGGTCTCGGTAACGTCGGTGGTGGTGGCGGTCATGATGAAAATGTCCTTCTGCTTGGGGGCCGCACTCCGGGGGAGTGCGCTGGCGGAATTGCGCGTCTTGATGACGACGTCTGTTACTTTCGCTGGGGTAGTCTTGGTCCTGATTGCGGCCGGCTTGGCTGCAACGGGTGCGGACACGGGTGCCGCAAGAACCTCCGCACCAGCCTGATCGGCTTCAGGTACGGTCTTTGCTGCCACGGCCTTCGGTGCCGCTTTGGCCTTCGGAGCCTTGACCGGAGCGGTGTCCGATGATGCCACCTTGCGGGGACGTCCGGGCTTGCCCTTCGGTTTTTCGGCGATCACGACCGGCATTGCGGCCGGTTCCGGCAGCGTTACCGGTTCTGCCACGGGGGCGGGCTCGCTGACGATCGGTTCCGCGATTGCTGCGGTTGCGATGTCCTTGATTTCGTCTTCCATGACCGAACTGCTCCTGCGCCGGGCATGATCCGCCAGGAGAATCCGGAATGTCGGACCGCCAGACCATCATGCTGCACTGCACAAAATAGGCATTCGCAGGGGTCAGGTCAAGAGGAATTGTGCACTGCACCATCAAAGAAAACGCCCGCCCGGCGGGGAATTCTAACCCCTGTTATGGTCAGCGCGTCTTCACATAGCGGCCCGGCGCATCCTCGATCACCGGATCGCCGCGCCCACCCGGCACGCGCTTGCCTTTGGCGGGGACAGTTGCGGCGTCCTGATCGCGAATCCACTCGATCCAGTCGGGCCACCAGCTGCCTTTGGTTTCGCGCGCGCCCGCCACGAATTCCGTGAGCGACCGCGGCGTGCTATCGTTGCGCCAGTATTGGTACTTGCCCGATTCGGGCGGGTTGACGACCCCGGCGATATGACCTGATCCCGCGAGAAGGAACCGCCACGGCCCAGCGAGGTGCCGGGTCAGCTTCCACACGCTTTCGGCCGGGGCGATATGGTCCTCGCGCCCCGCCTGAATGTAGCAAGGCGTTGCGATCAGATCGAGGTTGATCGGGGTGCCTTCGATGGCCAGCGAGTCCGCCACCACCAGCCGGTTGTCGCGGTAGAGGTCTTCCAGATAGGCCTTGTGCCACTTCGCGGGCAGGTTGGTGGTGTCGCCATTCCAGTGCAGCAGGTCGAACGCCGGATAGCTCTCGCCCAGCATGTAATTGCTGACGACATAGTTCCAGATGAGATCCGGCCCGCGCAGCAGATTGAACGTCGCGGCCAGATAGCGGCCGTCGATATAGCCGTCGGTGGCCATGCCCTCGAGCAGCTTGATCTGTTGGTCGTCGATGAACGATTTGAGATCGCCTGCTTTCTCGAAATCGACTTGCGCGGTGAAGAAGGTGGCCGACCGCACTGTGTCCGCCTCGCCGCGCCGCGCCATCAGCGCAAGCGTGGCGGCCAGCGTGGTCCCGGCGACACAGTAGCCGATCACGTGGGTCTGCGGCACTTGCAGCCGCGCGCGGACAAAGTCGATCGCCTCGATCTGCGCGAGGACATAGTCGTCCCACACGATATCGGCCATCGAGGCATCGGCCGATTTCCATGAGACCACGAACACCGTGAGCCCCTGCTCGACCGCCCAGCGGATGAAGCTCTTCTTGGGATTGAGATCGAGGATGTAGAACCGGTTGATCCACGGCGGAAAGATCAGCAGCGGAATCGCCAGCACCGATTCGGTGGTCGGGCTATACTGGATCAGCTGATAGAGCGGGGTCTCGTGCACCACTTTGCCCGGCGTGATCGCCAGATTGCGGCCCAGTTCGAACGCCTGCGGATCGGTGTGGGTGAGCTGGCCCTTGCGCAAGTCCGCCAGCAGATGCTCAGCGCCTTTGACCAGATTTTCGCCGTGGCTTTCGAGCGTGCGCTCGATCACCACCGGGTTGGTCACCGGGAAATTGGCCGGGCTCAGCGCATCGGTAATCACGCGGGTGATGAACTGCAGCTGGTGCTTGCGCTCCGGGGAGAGGCCTTTGACCTCGTCGGCCATGGCGGTCAGCCGTTCGGCGAGCAGCAGATAGGTCTGATGGAGCAGCGCGAACCAGGGCTGCTCCCGCCAGCGCGGATCGGCAAAGCGGCGGTCTTGCCGCGGCAAGGGCTCCGCCGGTGCGTCCTTGGCGGCAGGCCCGATGCCATAGCGGCCCAATACGGTCGTCCACAGCGCCAGCCCGTCTTCCCACAGCTTGGCCTGCGTTTCGGCCTGCGAGAGCGGCAGCGCGGCATACCAGTCCGAAGTCAGCGTGCTCCATGCTGCGGGCCAGCGGGCCGGATCAGCGAAGCGGGCCATGGCAGGCTCGATCTGCCCAGCCTGCTCCGCCCCGAAATCGAGCCACATTTTCTGCAGTTTGGCCGCAGACATCGCCCAATGCTGCATATCGGTGGGATCGGGCGCGGGCGTTGTCGATGTCGGCAGAAACGGCGCGAACAGCGCCTGCATGGCCTCCCCTTGCTGGCGCAGCAGATCCTCGACAACCGCCGTGTCGGTGGGGGTGAGCGGGGGCATTGCGGATTCGGCCATGGTGATCTTCATCCCTGTTGCGCGGACGGCCATTATAGCGCGGAACGGCCAGCATGTTAGCCCTTCCGGTTTCCATGGCCGGGTGATTGGCGTAAGGGGCCGGAACGCGCAGCGATTTTGCGGCGCGCATTTGTGAGTGAAGCCACCGTGGACGAAGAATTCTACCGCATGAAGCGCCTGCCGCCCTATGTCATCGCCGAAGTGAACGCGATGCGGGCCGCCGCGCGCGCCGGCGGGCAGGACATCATCGATCTCGGCATGGGCAACCCCGATCTGCCGCCGCCGCCGCATGTCATCGAAAAGCTGTGTGAAGTGGCGATGAAGCCCGATGCGCACGGCTATTCGGCCTCCAAAGGCATCCCCGGCGTCCGCAAGGCGCAAGCCAATTATTACGCGCGCCGCTTCAACGTCGAGGTCGATCCCGATACCGAAGTGGTGATGACCATGGGCTCGAAGGAAGGGCTGGCCAGCCTTGCCACCGCGATCACCGCGCCGGGCGATGTCGTGCTCGCGCCCAATCCGAGCTACCCGATCCACACGTTCGGCTTCATCATCGCCGGGGCCACGATCCGCTCGGTGCCGACCACGCCGGACGAGCGCTATTGGGAATCGCTCGACCGCGCGATGCGCTACAGCGTGCCGCGTCCTTCGGTGCTGATCGTCAACTATCCCTCGAACCCGACGGCCGAGACGGTCGATCTGGCGTTCTACGAGCGGCTGGTCGCCTGGGCGCGCGAAAACAAGGTCTGGGTGCTGTCCGACCTCGCCTATTCCGAGCTGTATTACGACGGCCAGCCGACCCGCTCGATCCTCGAAGTGCCGGGTGCCAAGGACATCGCGGTCGAGTTCACCTCGATGTCCAAGACCTATTCAATGGCTGGTTGGCGCGTGGGCTTCGCGGTGGGCAACAAGCAGCTCATCACCGCGCTCACCCGGGTCAAGTCCTACCTTGATTACGGCGCCTTCACCCCGATTCAGGCAGCGGCCTGCGCTGCGCTCAATGGCCCGCAGGATATCGTCGAGCAGAACCGCCTGCTGTATCAGAAGCGCCGTGATGTGATGGTCGAAGCGTTCGGCCGTGCCGGGTGGGAGATCCCGAGCCCGCGGGCCTCGATGTTCGCCTGGGCCCCGCTCCCGCCCGCGCTGCGCGCGATGGGCAGCCTCGAGTTTTCCAAGCAGCTTCTGGTCCATGCCGAAGTCGCGGTCGCGCCCGGCGTGGGCTATGGCGAAGATGGCGAGGGCTATGTGCGCATCGCCATGGTCGAGAACGAACAGCGCCTGCGCCAGGCCGCGCGCAACATCCGCCGCTATCTCTCGAGCATGGGCATCAACGCCAGCGCCGCCTGACCTTTCGCAGCAGGCCCAATCAAAGCAGGATGGACCCATGAACTTCCACGAGCGCGTCACCATCACAATCGAAAACCATGTCGCGCATGTGCTGCTCGACCGGGCCGACAAGATGAACGCGCTCGACGATGCGATGTTCGAGGGGATCATCGCGGCGGGCGGCTATCTGCACGAAGCAAAGGGCGTGCGCGCGGTGGTGCTTTCGGGTGCGGGCCGCTCGTTCTGCGCCGGGCTCGATCTTTCCAGCATGGCGCGCAGTGATCGCTGGCAAGGCAACGCGCTCACCGAACGCACCCACGGCAATGCCAACCGCGCGCAGGAAGCGGCGATGATCTGGCGCAAGTTGCCGATGCCGGTGATCGCCGCCGTCCACGGCGTGTGCTTCGGCGGCGGGCTGCAAGTGGCAAGTGGCGCGGATATCCGCGTGATCGCGCCCGATGCGCGGCTGGCGGTGATGGAAGTCAAATGGGGCCTCGTGCCCGATATGGCCGGCTACGTGCTGTGGCGCGGCAATGTGCGCGATGACGTGCTGCGCGAGCTGACCTACACGCACCGCGAGTTCTCGGGCGCGGAAGCGGTGCAGTTCGGCTTCGCCACCCACGCCGATCCCGATCCGCTGGCGCGCGCGATGGCGCTGGCGCACGAGATCGCGGGCAAAAGCCCCGATGCCGTGCGCGGGGCCAAGCTCCTCGGCAACACGACCGCCGACATGGACGCCGATCAGATCCTGATGGCGGAAAGCGTGGCGCAAGTTGCGCTCATGGCCTCGCCCAACCAGATTGAGGCGGTGCAGGCCGGGCTCGAAAAGCGCGCGGCCGATTTCGTCGATCCCTGATCGAAGCGCTGCACTCGCAAAGAATCCCGTTGCGGCAGCGTCAGCGCTCGGCTAACCGCCCCGTTCCACGCTGAAGCGCATCGGGGCCCGATGGCGGAGTGGTGACGTAGCGGACTGCAAATCCGTGCACGCCGGTTCGATTCCGGCTCGGGCCTCCAAAATCCTGTTTGGCGATGATCGCAGACAGTTGAAAAAACCCCTGATTTCCGCTAGTTTAAGTGCATTCGCCGATTGTCGGCGGATGCCTCTGTTTGCCCATAAATGCGGGTGATGGGGGCCTAATCTGGG
>CAIKKO010000328.1 GCA_903828025.1 uncultured Sphingomonadales bacterium | reverse complement strand
GGCCATGGCCTCGACATCCATGGTGGCCGCGAGCAGTTTCGAGCGCTCGGGCGTGTCGACACCGTAAAAGCACGAATGCTCGGTCGGCGGGCTGGCGACGCGGAAGTGCACTTCGCTCGCGCCGGCATCGCGCATCATCTGCACGATCTTCATCGAGGTGGTGCCGCGCACGATCGAATCGTCGATCAGCACGATGCGCTTGCCCGCGACCAGCGCACGATTGGCATTGTGCTTGCGCTTCACATCGGCATGGCGCGCGCCGTCCGAAGGCTGGATGAAGGTGCGGCCGACGTAGTGCGAACGAATGATGCCAAGCTCGAAAGGGATGCCCGATTGGTTGGCATAGCCGAGCGCGGCGGGCACGCCGCTGTCAGGCACTGGGATGATCAGATCGGCATCAACCGGGGATTCGACCGCCAGTTCGGCACCGATGGCCTTGCGCACTTCGTAGACCGAGCGGCCGCCCATGATCGAATCCGGGCGGCTGAAATAGACATGCTCGAAAATGCAGGGGCGGGGGGCGATCTGGCCGAACGGACGGTGCGAGCGGATCTCGCCGTCAAGGCCCACCTGAATGAGCTCACCCGGCTCGACTTCGCGCACCAGATCGGCACCGATCACATCGAGCGCGACCGTCTCGCTGGCAAAGACCACCGCGTCGCCCAGCTTGCCCATGACGAGCGGACGGATACCCAGCGGATCGCGGCAGCCGATCATGCCCTCGTTGGTCAGGCAGATCAGCGAATAGGCCCCTTCGACCAGCCGCAGCGCATCGACGAACCGGTCGAGCAGAGTGGGATAGCGGCTTGTTGCGACGAGGTGGATGATCACCTCGGTATCCGACGTCGACTGGAAGATCGCGCCCTTGGTGACAAGGTCGCGCTTCAAAGTCATCGCGTTGGAGATGTTGCCGTTGTGCGCGATGGCAAAGCCGCCCGTCGCCAAATCGGCGAACAGCGGCTGCACATTGCGCAGGCCCGATCCGCCAGTGGTGGAATAGCGCACGTGGCCTGCCGCCATCGTGCCCGGCAGTTCGGCGATTGCCTGTCCACTGGAAAAATTTTGCGCAACATGGCCGATGCCGCGCCGCGAATAGAATTCCTGGCCATCAAAGCTGGTAATGCCCACCGCTTCCTGACCGCGGTGCTGCAGCGCATGCAACCCCAGCGCGGCGATAGCAGCGGCATCACGCGCGCCAAGCACGCCGAAAATGCCGCATTCCTCGCGCAGCTTGTCGCCGTTTTCGTCAAGAAAAGGGTGGGCCGCGTCGCAAAAAGAGTCGGTCAGGTTCATGTGGTTCCGAAAAGATCCGCTTGGGCGTGCGCGCCAGCCTTCGACGCCGCCCATGTGGCGACCTTTGCCCGCGAACGCAAGACCCTCGCGGGGGCCCGGTTTGTGCCAGCTCTGTGTCAGGCCTGTAGGCGTCAAGGTTGCCACGCCTGCGGGTTGGTCCTAGATGGCCGCTCCCGACCTGAAAGACTTGACGCTTGTTCCTCTCGCCCTTCGAATGGACCATTGCCAGACGCTACATGCTGCCGGGGCGGGGCGAGGCGTTCATTGCCATGGTTGCGGGCATCAGCCTCGTCGCGGTCATGCTGGGCGTGGCGGCGCTGGTCATCGTGATGAGCGTGATGAATGGTTTTCGCGCCGAACTGCTCGACAAGATCGTCGGGCTCAACGGCCATGCAATCATCCAGGCCTATGGCGGGCGGCTCGATGATTGGCAGGCGATCCTCAAGCGCGTCGAACAGACCCCCGGCGTAACCCGCGCCTCGCCGCTGATCGAGCAGCCCTTGCTCGCCACGTACAATGGCCGGGTCGAGGCGATTCTGGTGCGCGGCAACACCGCGCCCGATCTCAAACGGCTTGAGACGAAGCGCGTGGCCGGCAATTTCGGCCTGCTCCGCGCGGGCTCGACCAATGTTGCTATCGGCTCGCGGCTTGCCGAAAACCTCGGCGTGCAGCTGGGCGATACGATCACGATCATCAATCCGCAGGGCCGCTCCACGCCGTTTGGCACCGTGCCGCGCCAGATCGGCTACCGTGTGGCGGCGATCTTCGAGATCGGCGTCTATGATTATGATCAGGCCTATGTCGTGATGCCCATTGCCGATGCGCAGACCTTGCTGCTGACGGGCGACACCATCGGCATGATCGAAGTGACCACCAGCAACGCCGACACCGCGATGCAGACGATGACGCCGATCAAGCAGGCCCTCGCCGGCCGCGCGCAAGTGACCGACTGGAAAACGATCAACGCCAGCCTGTTTGAGGCTCTGGCGGTCGAGCGGGTGGCGATGTTCGTGGTGCTTTCGATCATCGTGTTGGTGGCGGTGTTCAATATTCTGTCCTCGCTGATCATGCTGGTGCGCGCCAAGACGCGCGATATCGCGATTCTGCGCACGATGGGCGCGACGCGGACCAGTCTGCTCAAGATTTTCGTGACCATCGGCTTCGTGATCGGCGCGCTCGGCACCGCAGTCGGGCTCGGGCTCGGCATGCTGTTCCTCTATTTCCGCCAACCGATCATCCACGCGGTCGAGTTCGTGACCGGGCAGAACTTGTGGGACCCTTCGATCCGCTTCCTCACCGATCTGCCCAGCCGCAGCGATCCGGTGGAGATCACAGTGATCTGCCTCATGGCGCTGGTGCTGAGCTTCCTCGCGACGCTTTATCCCGCGCTCACCGCCGCGAGCACCGATCCGGTGCAGGTGCTGCGGTATGAGTGACCCCACAGAACCGACCCTGTGGGACGCGCTGACCCCGGCGTTCGTGCGGCTGCAGAACTTGCGGCGCAGCTTCAGCCAGGGTGACGAGACCATCGAAGTCCTGCGCGGCGTCGATCTCGCCATCCGCCCGGGCGAGATCGTCGCGCTGCTCGGGCCCTCCGGCTCGGGCAAATCGACCATGCTGCAAGCGGTGGGCCTGCTCGAGGGCGGCTTCACTGGCAAGATCGAGATCGCGGGGATCGAGGCTTCCGCGCTTTCAGCGGACGCGCGCACCACGCTGCGACGCGAGCACCTCGGCTTCGTGTACCAGTTCCATCACTTGCTGCCAGATTTCAACGCGACCGAGAATGTCGTGCTGCCGCAGCTGATCGCGGGCAAGTCTGCTGCAGAGGCCAAGGCGCGCGCGGAGGAACTGCTCACCGCGCTGGGCCTTGGCCACCGGCTGACTCACCGGCCCAGCCAGCTTTCGGGCGGCGAGCAGCAGCGCGTCGCCGTCGCCCGCGCGCTGGCCAACCGCCCCGGCCTCGTGCTGGCGGACGAGCCCACCGGCAATCTGGACGAGGCGACTGCCGACAAAGTGCTCGGTGAATTCCTCAAGCTGGTGCGCGGGGAGGGCAGCTCCGCGCTCGTCGCCACGCACAACGAGCGGCTCGCGCTGCGGATGGACCGCGTGGTGCGGCTGCATGAGGGGCTTTTGGCATGATTACCCCTCCGTCAGTCCTTTCGGACTGACACCTCCCCATTTTGGCGAAGTCCAAATGGGGAGGGGGACCGCCCGAAGGGTGGTGGAGGGGTTGATCCCCGCGCCCCCGCGTGCGAGCCTGCGCATCTGAACAAGGGACCCGCCGATGCCGACAACCGATTGGAACGCCCCCGCCACGCTGCACGCGCGCGATGATGGTGGTTCCGAAATGCACTACAACTTCGCCGTGCTCGGCACCGGCGCGCTCAGCGATCTGGTGCGCCAGGTTGCCGCGATGCCGGCGGAAGAGCGCGCCCGCGTGGTGATCGATGTGGCGGGCGGCAAAAGCCTCAATGTCTCCGAAATCCTTGCCCTTGCCGCTCAGGAGGACCTGCCATGACCGCGCCCCAGACTGTCGCCGATTTCACCGTCAAGCTGCCCAACGGCACGCCGCTCAGCCTTGCCGACAAGGCGGGCAAAGTCCTGCTCGTGGTCAACACCGCCTCCAAATGCGGCTTCACCCCGCAGTATGACGGGCTGGAGGCGCTCTGGCGCAAATATGGCGAGCGCGGCTTCGAAGTGCTGGCCTTCCCGTGCAACCAGTTCGGCGGGCAGGAGCCGGGCACGGCGGACGAGATCGAGAGCTTCTGCAAGGTCAACTTCGGCGTGAGCTTCCCGCTCATGGCCAAGATCGAAGTCAACGGCTCGGGGGCCGACCCGCTCTACCAATGGCTCAAGACCGGCGCGCCCGGCGTGCTCGGCACCAAGGGCATCAAGTGGAACTTCACCAAGTTCCTGATCGGCCGCGATGGCAAAGTCGTGCGCCGCTATGGCCCGACCGACAAGCCGGAGAAGCTGGAAGCGGATATCGAGGCTTTGCTTTAGGGGGACGCTCGACACGAACGGGAGGGGGCGGGGAAAAACTAATCCCAAGTGGAAAAAGCGCGCTCCGCACCTCGCCGAATCCCACCGCAAACCCTAACCTCCCCCAATGCCCCAAACCCCCTTCGTCCCGCTGCGCATCTTCTCCTCCTACACGATGCTCGACGGCGCGATCGACCCGAAGGCGATTGCCAAGACGGCGGCTGAGCGCGGGTTTCCGGCGGCGGCGATTACGGATCGCAACGGGCTTTATGGCAGCGTCGCGTTTGCCAAGGCCTGCTTCGAAATGGGCGTGCAGCCGATCATCGGCACGATGCTCGCAGTCGCGCGGCCCTCCCGCGAAGGGGCCGCGCCGACTGGTTTTGGGGCCAGCGCGCCGACTATCGACTGGCTCGCGCTCTATGCGCAGGACGAGGCGGGGTATCAGAACCTCTGCCACCTCGTCAGCCACGCGCACCTTGGCCGCCCGCTGGAATTCGAGGCGCATGTCCCGCTGGCCGAACTCAAGGGCCGCACCGAAGGGCTGCTCTGCCTGACTGCAGCGGGGGAAGGCGCACTCGTGCGGCTCCTCGCAGGCGAACAGGACAGCGCGGCAGACGCCTATCTGGCCGAACTGGAGGCGCTGTTCCCCCAGCGGCTTTATATCGAGCTTGCGCGGCGCGGCGATGCGGCGGAAATGGCTGCCGAGGCCGGGCTGATCGACCTCGCTTATGCGCGTGACATTCCGCTGGTCGCAACCAATCCGGCCTGCTTTGCCGAGCGCGCGTTTTACCCCGCGCACGATGCGCTGCTGTGCATTGCCAGCTCCACCCATGTCGACAGCACCGACCGCCCGCGTTCTTCGAACGAATGGTGGATCAAAGGCGGCCCGCTGATGGAGGAAATCTTCGCCGACGTGCCCGAGGCGCTGGCGAACACGCTCGTCGTCGCGCAGCGCACCGCGTTCAAGCCGCCCTACCGCAAGCCGATCCTCCCCAGCCTCGCGGGCGATCAGGAAGGCGAAGCGCGGATGATGGCGCAAGATTCGCGCCACGGTCTCGTCGTGCGGATGAAGCCTTACTACCCCGAAGCGGTGTGGGACGAATTGGTCGAAGCGCTGACATGTCCGATGGAGAACTTGGACGCACAGTCGTTCGAACAGCTCAAAGCCGCTGGCCACTGGGACGAGGTCAAGCAATACCGCGACCGGCTCGAATTCGAGATCGGCATCATCAACCGCATGGGCTTCGGCGGCTACTTCCTGATCGTGGCCGATTTCATCAAGTGGGCCAAGGAACAAGGCATTCCGGTGGGGCCGGGGCGCGGTTCGGGCGCGGGCTCGCTGGTGGCGTGGGCGCTCACCATCACCGATCTCGATCCGATCCGGCTCGGCCTGCTGTTCGAACGCTTCCTCAATCCCGAACGCGTCTCGATGCCGGACTTCGACATCGACTTCTGCGAAACCCGGCGCGGCGAAGTGATCCGCTATGTCCAGCGCAAATACGGCGAGGACCACGTCGCGCAGATCATCACGTTCGGCAAGCTCAAGGCCCGCGCGGTGCTGCGCGATACCGGGCGCATCCTGCAGATGAGCTATGGGCAAGTGGACCGGCTGTGCAAGCTGATCCCCAACCACCCCACCGACCCGTGGCCGCTGCCCCGCGCGCTTAACGGCGTGATTGAGCTGAAACGCGAATACGACCGCGATCCCGAAGTGCGCCGCCTGATTGATCTAGCGATGCAGCTGGAAGGCCTGCCGCGCAACAGCTCGACCCACGCGGCGGGCGTGGTGATCGGTGATCGGCCCTTGGCGCAGCTCGTGCCGCTCTCTCGCGATCCGCGTTCGGACATGCCGGTCACGCAGTTCGACATGAAGTTCGTCGAAGAAGCAGGGCTGGTGAAGTTCGACTTCCTCGGCCTCAAGACGCTGTCGGTGCTGCGCAAGGCCGTTGATCTCATGGGCAAGCGCGGGATCGCGATCAATCTCGATACGCTCGCGTGGGATGACGCGGAGGTCTACAAACTGCTCCAGTCGGGCGACACGGTCGGCGTGTTCCAGCTGGAATCCGAAGGCATGCGCCGCACGCTGGCGGCGGTGAAGCCGACCAATTTCGGCGATATCATCGCGCTCGTCTCGCTCTACCGGCCCGGCCCGATGGACAACATTCCGCTGTTTGGCCGCCGCAAGAACGGGCTGGAGGCAATCGAGTATCCGCACGAGAAGCTCTCGGTGATCCTTGGCGAGACTTACGGCATCTTCGTCTATCAGGAACAGGTGATGCAGGCCGCGCAGATCCTGGCGGGCTACTCGCTCGGCGACGCCGACTTGCTGCGCCGCGCGATGGGCAAGAAAGTCCAGGCCGAAATGGACGCGCAGCGCCAGCGCTTTGTCGATGGCTGCCTGACCGTCTCGGGGATCGAGGCGAAAAAGGCCAACGAGCTGTTTGACTTGATCGACAAGTTCGCCGGCTACGGCTTCAACAAGTCGCACGCCGCCGCCTACGCGCTGCTCGCCTATCAGACGGCGTGGCTGAAAACGCATTACCCGCACGAGTTTTATGCCGCTTCGATGTGCTTCGATATGCACCAATCGGAAAAACTGGCGGTGTTTGTCGATGATATGCGCCGCGCGGGGCTCATGCTGCATGGGCCGGATATCAACCGCTCCGAGGCCGAGTTTACCGTCGAGCGCACCGAGGATGGCTATGCCGTGCGCTATGCCCTCGCGGGCCTTCGCAATGTGGGCGAAAAGGCGATGGAGGCGATTGTTGCCGAGCGCGAGGCGGCGGGGCCTTACACCAGCCTCGATGATCTGTTCCGCCGCCTACCCGCGGGTGCGATGAACCGGCGCGGGCTGGAAGCGCTGGCGGCGGCGGGTGCGCTCGATGCGCTGGAGCCGAGCCGCGCCAGGATCACCGCCAACGCCGAATTGCTGATGGCCGTGGCCGACGAAGCGGCGCGGGCGCGCACTTCGGGGCAGGCAGGACTGTTCGGCGCGGAGGATCATGCCGAACCCGCCACGCGCCTCGCCGAAGCCGCGCCGTGGAGCCGCTCCGAACAGATGGCGGCAGAGCGCGAAACGTTCGGGTTCTATTTCGCCGCGCATCCGGTCACCGAATATCGCGCTGTCGCGTCGGCCAATGGCGCGCGCAGCTACGGCAGCCTGATGAGTGGAGACGGGGATGCCGCTGGCGGGCGCACTGGCGCGGTCATGGCCGCGCTGGTCGAAGGGGTGAACCGGCGCAAGACCAAGAAAGGCAGCGACTTTATCGCGGCCGATTTCTCCGACAGCAGCGGGCAGTTCTCCGCCTCGTGCTTCGAGGAGGCACTGGTCGAGCCGTTTCAGCAATGGGCGCGCGAGGGCACGTGCGTACTGCTGAACGTCGAGCTTGACCGGCCCAATCCGGATGAGCCGCCGCGTATCACCGTGCGCGGGGCGCGGCCGCTCGCCTCGGTCAGCAGCGCGGCGCGGATGCTGCTGAAGCTCGATGTCAGCCGCCCTGAGGCGCTTTCCGAACTTGCGCTGCTGCTGCCGCGCGGGGGCGGCGGGAATGGCGAAGTGATTGCCCGCCTGCGCACCGGCAGCCCGCGTGAGCCCACAATCCGGCTCGGCATGGATTTCGCGCTCGACAGCGATGTGATCGAGCGATTGATTCCGGTGGAAGGGCTTGCCAATGTGG
>CAIKKO010000327.1 GCA_903828025.1 uncultured Sphingomonadales bacterium | reverse complement strand
GCCCCGCCCAGCAAGGCGGCGAACTGAGCGGGGCTGCGGAGCCCCGCCGATGAAACGCCTCCTTATCCTCGTTCTCGCGGCGCTGGCCTTCGTGGCTGGCCCCGCTGCGGCGCAAACGTTCCCCAAGCTCACCGGCCGCGTGGTCGATGATGCGCACTTGGTCTCGCCCGACCAGGCCGCCGCGATCGAAACCAAGCTGGCCGCACTCGAAACCCAATCGCAGCGGCAGATGGTGGTGGTGACGGTGCCCAGCCTTGAGGGCTACGAGATCGAGGATTACGGCTACCGGCTTGGCCGTTTCTGGGGGATTGGCGACAAGCAGCGCAAAGACGGGCTGCTGCTCATCGTCGCGCCAACCGAACACAAAGTGCGGATCGAAGTCGGCTACGGGCTCGAAGGGATCATCACCGACGCGCTCACCAGCCTGATCATCCAGCGCGAGATGGTGCCCCGTTTCAAGGCAAACGACTATCCCGGCGGGATCGCGGCCGCCACCGATCAACTGATCGCGCAGCTGCGATTGCCGGACGACGAGGCGCGCAAGGTCGCCGCCGGGGCCGCAGCCGAGGCCAAGAAAGCCAAGGCCCCGCGCTTCGATTTCGGCACGGTGGTGTTCCTGTTCATATTCTTCTTTTTCTTCGTCCTCCCGTTCCTCCGCGCGATGCGGGGCGGCGGGCGGCGCTATGGCGGCATGCCGGGGGTGATGATCTTCCCGTCCGGTGGCTGGGGTGGCGGCGGATCGAGCTGGGGCAGCGGTGGCGGTTCCGACTGGGGCGGTGGGGGTGGCGGTTTTTCGGGCGGCGGCGGCGATTTCGGCGGCGGCGGCTCTTCCGGGAGCTGGTGACATGCTGACAGACCTTGACCGCCAGACCATCGCCGATGCTGTGGCCGCTGCCGAACTGGCGAGCGCAGGCGAGATCGTGACGATCGTGACTCCTGCGTCAGACACCTACCGCGATGTCGGCCTTGCTTGGGCGATCACGGCGGCCTTCCTCGCGCTTGCCGCGCTCGAACTCGCGCCCGCGTTCTATCTCGGACTGGTCGACCACGCTTTCGGTCTATGGGGCCATGCGTGGAAGCCGCAGGCGGTGTTGGGCATTGCGCTCTCCGCTGCGGTGATCAAGTTCCTCGCCATGCTGCTCCTGATGGAATGGCGGCCGCTGCGGCTGTTCCTCACCCCCGGCCCGATAAAATCGGCCCGCGTCCATGCCCGCGCGCTCACGTGCTTTCGCGTCGGCGCGCAAGGGCGCACCACCGGGCGCACCGGCATCCTCATCTACCTCTCGATGGCCGAACGCCGCGCCGAGATCATCGCCGACGAGGCCA
The DNA here is from genome assembly GCA_903828025.1 of uncultured Sphingomonadales bacterium. Lineage (GTDB taxonomy): Bacteria > Pseudomonadota > Alphaproteobacteria > Sphingomonadales > Sphingomonadaceae > Novosphingobium. Next base: position 262 of record CAIKKO010000327.1, on the reverse strand, counting down.
TCGCCAGCACAGTTTCCCCCGAAGTCTGGGGCGATGCGATGCATGCGCTGCTCACCGAAATCCGCGCTGGCCGCGTCGGCGACGGCATGGTTGCCGCGATCCGGAAAGTCGGCGCGGTGCTGGCCGAGCATTTGCCCAGAGCGGCGGATGATCAAAACGAACTGCCGGACCGGGTGATCGAAGTATGAGCCTTGAAGACGAGTATGCCGCCGATCCCGAAGTCACGCAGTGGCAAGGCCGCTTCATCACCGCGAAGACGCGG
>CAIKKO010000326.1 GCA_903828025.1 uncultured Sphingomonadales bacterium | reverse complement strand
GCGGCGCGGGTGCCGACACGATGGCAGGCGGCGACGGCAACGATACCTATTATGTCGATAATGCTGGCGACACGATCCTTGAAAGCCCTGGCAAAGGGACGGATTTGGTCATTTCTTCGGCTTCGATTGTCCTGGCTGCAAACGTTGAAAACGTGATTTTGACAGGATCGGCCGATCTGTCGGTTACGGGCAATGGCGATAATAACGTGATTGTTGGCAACAGCGGCAACAATATCATCAACGGCGGCGCCGGAACGGACAGCCTTGACGGTGGCGAGGGCTCCGATCTCTACGTCATTGATCAAACCAAGGGTGCCTATCGCAATGAAATCCACGACAGCGGCACCCAAGGCATTGATGAAGTTCGCGTAACCGCAACCACCGCCGGACAGATTTATCTCGGCAGCGGCGATACGGGCATTGAACGCGTGGTGATCGGAACCGGCACGGGCGCGGTCGCTGATACAAGCGGCACAACCGTGATCGGAGTGTTTGCGTCAACCGCCCCCAATGGTTTGACCATCATCGGCAACGCGGGTGCCAACCGCTTGACCGGAACGGCCTTCGCCGATGTGCTCGATGGGGGGGCTGGCGCTGATAGCTTGAATGGTGGTGACGGCAACGATACCTATTATGTCGATAATGCGGGCGACAAGGCCAACGAGCATGTCGATGGCGGCAATGACACGGTGATTGCCTCGGTGAGCTTCAAGCTTGGCAATTCGGTCGAAACCCTGACCCTGTCCGGCACGGACGACCTCTCCGGCACAGGCGGAAACGGCAACAACACGCTCAACGGCAACAGCGGGACCAATGTGCTGGATGCGGCAAAGGTGACGACGTTCTGAACGGGTTTGACGGCAACGACATTCTGATCGGCGGAGCGGGCAACGATACGCTGGTTGGCGGCGCGGGTGCAGATGCGTTCCGGTTCACGCTGGCGCCCAAGGCTTCCAACGGTCTCGACCTGATCGCCGATTTCAACAGTGCCGATGGCGACAGGATCGAATTGGCCAAACTCGCATTCCACGGCTTCGGCACGGTCACCGGCCAGATCACGTCCGATCAGTTCTGGTCGGGTGCCGGCGTGGATACGGCGCACGATGCGACCGACCGGGTGATCTACAACACCACCACCGGCGCGCTGTGGTATGATGCCGATGGCACCGGCAAGGCGGTTGCGGTCCAGATCGCCCAGCTCGGCACTGCTGCCCACCCCGCGCTCGCCTACAGCGATCTGTATCTCGTGGTATGATCCTGCGGCGGTGCCCGCGGGCGCAGGACAACCGCGAGGCGCAGACCTTGCGATTCGCGCAACCCAGCCTTCCGGTTAGTCTGGCTGGCGCTGCGACATTGCTGCCCTAGGATCAGGGGCACAGCACTTGCCGTGAAAGCCCTCCGATGACCACCTCCACCGATCATGCCTTCTCCCCCTCCGTGATCGCCGCGCAGATCCGCAAGGGTTCGCGCGCGCATTACGAGAATACGGTCCTGGCCGACCGGGTCGATGCCCGCCTCGCCGCGTTCGTGGGGCAGATGCGCAGCTTCTACCTCGCCAGCGCGAGCGCCGACGGACAGCCGTATGTCCAGCATCGCGGCGGCCCGCCGGGCTTCCTCAAGGTGCTCGACGACCGGCGCCTCGGCTTCGCGGACTTTCGCGGCAACCGGCAATATATCTCCACCGGCAACTTCGCGGAAAACCCCAAGGCGTTCCTGTTCCTGATGGACTACGCCAACCGCCGCCGGATCAAGGTCTGGGGCGAGGCGCAGGTGGTCGAGGGCGACGAGGCGCTCAACGCCGCGCTCACCGTGCCCGGCTACCGCGCCACAGTGGAGCAGGCGATCGTGTTCACCATCACCGCGTGGGACATCAACTGCCCGCAGCATATCCCGCAGCTTGTCCCGCTGGAGGACATCGCGCCGCTGCTGGCCGAGCGCGATGCGCGGATTGCCGCGCTGGAAGCCCAAGTCGCAGCCTTTACACAATCGGGCCTTCCAAAATCTGGAACCTAAGGTTCCGGACTATCCCCCTACCGGATCGGGCTCCGGCTTCCTAAATAGAGTTCACAGCCGCCGGTTTCCCCCTCCCTTGCCGGCGGCGCAGTGCTCTCTTCCGCGTGGTTCCCTGCACGCGTGAGAGCCCAAGCACCCGGGCAGGACACTCCCCCCGCACCTGCCCGGGTGCCCATTTTGCCTGCCGTGCCGTGTTCCCGTCCCCTCCCCACCGGAGTGCCTTGCCATGTCGCGTCCGCCGCTGCCGCCGTTCACTGCCGCAACCGCCGCCGAAAAAGTCCGCCTTGCCGAAGATGGCTGGAACAGCCGCGATCCCGCGCGCGTCGCGCTCGCCTATACCGAGGACACGCAGTGGCGGAACCGGGCCGAATTCCTCCGGGGCCGCGCTGCGGCAGAGGCTTTCCTCACGCGCAAATGGGCGCGCGAGCTGGACTACCGCCTGATCAAGGAGCTGTGGACTCACGCTGGCAACCGCATCGCGGTGCGCTTCGCCTATGAATACCGCGACGACAGCGGCCAGTGGTTCCGCGCCTACGGTAACGAAAACTGGGAATTCGACGAACACGGCCTCATGCAGCGGCGCATCGCCAGCATCAACGAACACCCGATCCGCGCTGAGGACCGCCAGTTTCACTGGCCCCTCGGCCGCCGCCCCGACAACCACCCCGGCCTTTCCGCGCTGGGCTTTTGAAGGCCCGACCAATGAGCCAGCCTGCCATCAACCGCCGACCCCGCCCGCAAATCTGGAGCCTGTGCTTCGCCCGCCTCAGCGCGCAGCCCGATTGGCTCGAAAGCTGGCTGATCGGCTGGGGTATGCTCCTCACCTGGGGCGCCTTCGCGTTCCTCGTGGCCCCCGCCGCGATTGCCGTTCCGGCGCAGGCGACGTTTTTCGCCGGGCTGTTCCCGTGGATCCTGCTGCCGGTGGTTGCGGCACTGGGCAAGGGGCGGTGCACGGCGGGGTGAGCGGTGCCGGATTCGCCCGACAGGAAACTGGAGCGGGCGAAGGGATTCGAACCCTCGACCCCAACCTTGGCAAGGTTGTGCTCTACCCCTGAGCTACGCCCGCTCGTGCGTTTCGGGCCGGGATGCGAAGCACCGCGGCCGGGGTGAAGCGCGCCCTTAGCGGGCCTGCGAAAGGCGCGCAACAGCAAAAATGCCGACGCGGGGTCGCGGGAGGACGCAGCGCGCAATTCGCACGCCCGGTGCAAGGCCCTGCCCTTGAATGCCCTTGCCGAACGCGCCTGCAATCCCACATGGTGCAGATCGATTTGGACTGCAGCAGACCGGAGACTCCCATTGGCAAGCCTTGGCCTCAATCTCGACGAACAGAAAGCGGTCGACCGCTTCCGCAAGGCCGTGGTCGAGCCTTCGATGACCAAGCTGGTCGTGCTCGATTTCTGGGCCGAATGGTGCGGGCCGTGCAAGGCATTGACTCCGCTGCTCGAAAAGGTCGCGGCCGATTATGCCGACAAGGGTGTGGTGCTCGCCAAGATCAACGTCGATGAGGAACAGTTCATCGCCGCGCAGTTCCAGGTGCGCTCGATCCCCACGGTCTATGCGATGTTCCAGGGCCAGCCGGTCATGGACCTCACCCCCGCGCGCAGCGAATCGCAGCTGCGGCAGGCGCTCGACCAGCTGCTGGCGAAGCTGCCGGTGCAGGCGGATGGCGAAGCCCCGGTGCAGGATATCGCGCCCTTGCTGGCGATGGGCGAGGACGTGCTGGCGGGCGGCGACGGTGAGCGCGCGATTGGCATCTTCTCCCAGATCGCAGAAATCGCGCCCGACAGCGCGGCAGCGCAATCCGGCGTGATCCGCGCGCTGATCGCGGCCGGGCACAAGGAGGAGGCCGCCGAAGTGCTGGCCGCGCTCGATCCCAAGCTGGCCGAAGACCCGGCGCTGGCGCAGGCGCGCTCCGCGCTCGCCCTCGCGCTCGATGCGCCCGAGCCCAGCGAGCTGGACGGGCTGCGCGCCGCCGTTGCCGCCAATCCCGATGACATGGACGCCGAACTGGCGCTCGCCAACGGGCTCTTCGCCAGCGGTGACCGCGACGGCGCGGCCACACTGCTGCTCGCCATGGTGACGCGCGACCGTACCTGGAACGAAGGCGCAGCGCGCACGCGGCTGCTGCAGATTTTTGAGGCGATCGGGCTGGAAGACCCCTGGGTCGCCGCCACGCGCCGCAAGCTCTCCACTGTGCTGTTCGGATAAGCGCATGGGTCAGGACAGCCGCGCAGTGCGCCTTTCGATCTTCCCGCTGACGGGCGTGCTGCTGTTCCCCGGGCTGCAGCTGCCGCTGCACATCTTCGAGCCGCGCTATCGCTCGATGATCTCGGACTCGCTCGTGCGCGACCGGCGCATCGCGATGATCCAGCCGCAAGGCCCGGGCGAGGGCGCACCGCTGTTCAGCGTGGGCTGCGTCGGCAAGATCGGCGAAGTCGAGGCGATGGAGGACGGGCGCTACAACGTGGTGCTCGAAGGCGTCTCACGGTTCCGCCTGCTGCGTGAACTCGATGTTACGACCCCCTTCCGCCAGATCGAAGGCCAGCTGATCGAGGATGACGCGGGTGCCAGCCTCAGTGCGGTCGAACGCGCCTCGTTCGAGCGCGAGGCGCGCAACTTTGCCGAGGCGCAGGGCTATTCGGTCGATTGGGATTCGGTCGCGCGGCTCGATGATGTCTCGCTGATCAACGGCGTGTCGCAGATCGCTCCGTTCGATGCGGCGGCAAAGCAGGCGCTGCTGGAGGCTGACGATCTGGCTTCGCGGTGTGAACTGCTGGTGCAGCTGATGGCATTCTTCGGGCGGCGCGATTCGGATGATGGGCGCGGGACGCTGCAGTAGGGGCTCAGGCCCACCCCCAACCCCTCCCGCAGGCGGGAGGGGGGACATTTAGAACTGCGCCCTGATCCCGTCGATGACGAACTGCGCGGCCAGTGCGGCCAGCAGTACGCCCAGAAGCCGGGTAATCACCGCCTCCACTTGCGAACCCAGCATGCGGATCAGCGGGCGCGCGGCGATCAGGGCGATAAAGCTCAGCAGCATGACCAGGCCGAGCGCGGCGAGGATCACCAGCGTTTCGCTCGTGCCATGCGCGCGCGCGGTCAGCAGCATGACCGACGCGATCGAACCCGGCCCCGCCAGCATCGGCATGGCCATCGGGAAGACCGAGACGTCCTCCACATGCGGCTGGGCTGTTCGCACCTTCTCCGCGCGCTCCTCGCGGCGTTCGGTGCGCTTTTCGAACACCATGTCGAGCGCGATCATGAACAGCATGATGCCGCCCGCGATGCGGAAGCTGTCGAGCTCGATATGCATCGCGCCGAGCAGATCCTCGCCAAACAGCGCGAACACCACGAGGATGCCGGTGGCGATGAGGCAGGCGCGCGCCGCCATCGTGAAGGCCTGCCGGGGCGTGGCCGAAGCCGTCAGCCCGGCATAGATCGGCGCGCAGCCCGGCGGATCAATCACCAGAAACAGCGTGGCGAAGGCGGAAACGAACAGGGTCAGCATCGGGTCAGCCCCCTTGCTGCGGTGAAACGTTGCGGGCGATTTCGGTGCGGCTGAGCACTTCGGTCATTTTGCCGTCCTGCCACATCCACACCGTCCATTGGCGCGTGCCGCCCGGCAGCACGGTAGAGCGCCACGCGAGCGTGCCGTCGTCGGAGCGGCCATCCTTGCTGTCGGCCCCGGCGGGCGCTGCCAGCGGCGGGATGGGGCCTGCCAGCGGGCGCGGCGCTATCGGGGCATCGCGCGGCGGGGGCGGCGGCGCATCGGCCAAGGGATCGCGGTGCGGGCGGACGGGGCAATCGGCGACTTTGCCGGTGATGAAATCGGAGTCCTTGAGCGGTGCGGTGAGGTCGCCGCCCTGATCGAGCGCCCACTTGTAATCGCCCTTTTTCTGGCGCTGCCACACGGTGGAGAACCAGCCATGTGCGCTGCCCGTCTGATAGCCGCCAAATGTCACCCCGGCGCTGCCATCGCAGCTGATCCACACCGCGCCGGGCTGCCACTGCACCGGGCTCGGCGGATTGGCGCGGCCCTTGAGCCAGGCCTTGGCCGCCGTGCGCTGCGGCACGAACATCTCGGCGGTATCGGCGGCGGTCGCGGCGAACGCGGTCCACTGGCCCTTTTCGCGCGCGAGCCGCGCAAACGCGACTTCGGCGGCGATCAGCGCGCTGGGATTGCCCGCAGGCGTGATCCCGCCGAGCGGATGATCGCGGGCGATAGCGGGGGCGGCAAGGGCCAGCAGGGCGAGCGTGAAGAGGCGCTTCATGGCCGGGAGCCTAGAGCAGCCGGCGGGCAATAGGAAGGCAGGGGAAGCGCAAGGCCCACCCCCGACCCCTAAGGCCCACCCCCAACCCCTCCCGCT
>CAIKKO010000325.1 GCA_903828025.1 uncultured Sphingomonadales bacterium | reverse complement strand
TACGAGATAGCTTCAGGTGACTGGAGTTCAGACGTGTGCTTCTTCCGATCTGTGCCCGGACCGGTGCATTGATAGTAGACGCCGCCGGTCGTGCGCGAATAGTTGGTGTAGTCCTGCTGGGTGTTGATGTGGCGCGTCATGTAGGCACCGGTGTAGACGACCTTCCAGTCGCCGATCTTGCCGTTTACCGTCCAGGCCGTGTTCCAGTATCGGTCCGAGTTCGAGCTCGGCGAGAACGTGGTCGTCTGCAGATCGCCCAGCGTCTGGTAATCCGAACCGATCGGATTGGACGTGAACGTGCCCTTGCTTTGCAGATCCTGGAACGATTCGGAAACCAGCAGATCCCAATCCGGGGTCACCTGCCACTTGGCCGAGATCCGGCCGCCGAGGTAGTCGACCGGGTTGTAATCGCTGCCCGCCACCGTGTAGTTGTCATACTGTCCGGCATTGGACTGGTTGGTCGGCGTGGGAGTGATCCCGTAGGACACGAGGCCCGGATCGGTCGCGTGGCGCGTGAACTTGCTGCGCACGTTGTCGATGTAGCCGCCGTGGTGATCGCCGAAGATCACCGCGCGCAGCGCCAGCTTGTCGTTGACGACCGGCACGTTGAGCACGGCGGTCATCGCCGCGTTCGGCGCGCCGCCGACGGTGCCGCCGAAGCTGCCGGTCAGGCTGCCCGAGAACTCGTTCAGCTTGGGCTTGTTGGTGATGTAGCGGATCGCGCCCGCTTCAGCGCCGCCGCCAAACAGCGTGCCCTGCGGCCCTTCGAGCACTTCGATGCGTTCCAGATCGGCCACATAAACGTCGGCATTGCGCGCCGGGAACTGCATCGACTGGTCATCGAGATAGAGCGCGACGTTGGGGAACGGTGCGATCGTGGCGGCCGACTGGTTGCCGGCGAAGCCCGCCGAAAGGCCGCGCAGGAAGATCCCGCCCTGGCCGGGGCCGTTGCTGCCGAGCGATACGTTGGGGGTGAACTTCAGCAGGTCGTTGAAGTTGGAGACGTTGAGCTTGCCCAGCGATTCGCCCGAAAGCGCCTGGATCGTGATCGGCACGTCCTGGATCGACTGGTCGCGGCGCTGCGCGGTCACGATGATTTCGCCGTTGTTGACAGCTGCCGCATCGGCAGCCTGATCGGCGGGCTTGTCGGCAGCGAAAGCCTGGCCGCCGAACAGCAGCGCACCAGCGGCGCTTGTCAGCAGGAACCTGGATCGAGCGGAAATGCGCGTGCTGTTCATAGAACCCTCATGTGTTTTGGTGTGGTTCAAGGTCCGCCCCCGATTCGGACTCTCATCCCGGGATGGAGCCGCTTTTATGGGGTCGGCACTACCCACTCGTCCAAATTGATCCAATACGAAGAGTCAAAGCGCACTATTGAGGAAATCTATTTCGTCTCGGAACCGTAACCGATTGGAAATATATGCAATCCCGGCGCGTAGGGCGTTCGCTTGCCGAGGGTATCTGAAGCTGGGCCATGCCGGTAAACCATCAGCATCTTCGGGCATTCCATGCCGTGGCAACCGAACGCAGCTTCAGCCGCGCGGCGCGTCGGCTCAATCTGTCACAGCCCACTTTATCGCAGCATATCAAATCGCTGGAGGGCCGGTATGGGCAGGCCCTGTTCGAAAGTCGGCACCGACCGCTCAATCTGACCCCGATCGGCCAGGAACTGTTGTTGCTGACCCAGCGGATGTTCTCGACCTCGGAGGAAATCGGCAATCTGCTGATGGACCAGCGCGGGCGGGCTGAATTTTCGATCCGGCTGGTGTCGGATTCGCCGGTATACGCAGTCAGACTTACGCAAGCCCTGCTAAGGGCCAACAGCCGCCGGGAGATCGCAGTCCAGATCGAAAACTCGGCCAATTCGCTCGCGCACTTGCGCGATGCGCGCGCCGACGTGGCGATCATCAGCCATCCGCAAATCGACGCGCGGCTGGCCTACAAGCCGCTGTTTGTCGATTTCCTGAAAGTCGCCCTGCCCGCGAACCACCATCTCGCCAGTGCGGAGAAATTTCCGCTCGCCGCCTTGGAGCGCGAGACATTGCTGATCCGGGAACCCACCTCGACCACGCGGCGCGCGGTGGATTCGCTGCTCAGCACCGAGCGGCTCGAACCCGCGCACTGCCTCGAAGTGCACAGCCGCGAGGCCATTCGCGAGGCGGTGGCCATCGGCATGGGCATCAGCCTGTTCTTCTCCGCCGAATGCCCGCCCGATCCGCGGATCGTGTACCGGACGCTGGACTGCCAGCCTGACGCCACTTTGCTGACAGGCTATGTGGTCTGCTCGGCAGAGCGCCGCCGGTCGGCGGTGATGCGGGCGGTGCTGCTCGCGGCTGCCACGCTGGAGCCGCTCAGTCCCGTGCCTCTCGCCAGCCCTTCAGCCCAACAGGCGAGTGCCCCAAAGGCAGGGCTGGCGGCCGTCTAGCGCACGGTGGCTCGATCGGCCCGGTTCAGAACGGACGGTCGCCGATCACGGTCGCGCGGTGCATCACGCGGCGGTGCGGGCGGTAGTCATCGACCGCAAAGTGCTGGGTGATACGGTTGTCCCACAAGGCCACATCGCCCGCGCGCCAGCGCCAGCGCATCGTGAATTCTGGGCGGACGACATGGCGGAACAGCAAGCTCAGCAGGCTGTCGCTGACATCTTGCGGCAAGCCGTTGATATGGGTGGTGAACCCCTCGCTGACATAGATCGCCTTGAGGCCGGTGACCGGGTGGGTCCGCACGATGGGATGCGTGACCGGGGGGTTGTTCTGCTTGGCCCGCTCCAGTTGCGCGCGCGCTTCCGGATCGGCCCCAAAGCGCTCGGCCGGGAAGGACTTGGCCAGATCATGCGTGGCCGTGAGCCCGGCAAGCATCTGCTTGATCGGTTCGGGCAGCGCGGCATAGGCGGCGGTGGCGCTGGTCCACAGCGTATCCCCGCCCACATCGGGCAACACGCGCGCCGCCAGCACCGAGCCCAGCGGCGGCGTTTCGGAAAAGCTCACGTCCGAATGCCACAACGCGTTGTCGGCCAGATCGTTGAGATCGGTATCGAGGATCATGATCTCGGCGAATTCGTCCGAATGCGGATAGATCGGATGGACGTGCAGCGGCCCGAACCGCGCGGCGAAATCCCGCTGCTGGGCCTGCGTGATGTCCTGATCGCGGAAGAACAGCACCTGATGTTCGAGCAGCGCGGCCTCGACCGCAGCAAAGGCAGCGGCATCGAGCGGCTGCGACAGATCCACCCCCTGCACCACCGCGCCAAGCGCCGGGGTAATGGGTTCAAGGGTCAAAGGCATGTCAAATCTCCCAAATGCGCCAACGCCCATAGCGCTATCAGCCCTCGCTGGCCCAGCCTGCAAAGCGCCGTTCCACCCAGCGTAGGAGCAGTTCGATCGCCAGCGCAATCAACGCGATCACGAAGATACCGGCCACGACCACGTCGGTCACCAGCATTTGCGAGGCGGACTGGACCATGAAGCCAAGCCCGCGCGTCGCCGCGACGAGTTCGGCCGCGACCAGCGTCGACCAGCCCACGCCGAGCGCGATGCGCAGCCCGGTCAGGATATCGGGCAGCGCGCTGGGGAAGATCACCAGCCAGGCGATCTGGTCCCGCGTCGCGCCGAGCGATTGCGCGGCACGGATGCGGCCCGGATCGACCCGGCGCACCCCGCTCGCGGTCGCGATGGCCAGCGGCGCAAAAATCGCGAGATAGATCAGCAGGATCTTGGTGAGTTCGCCGATCCCGAACCAGATCACCATCAGTGGCAGATAGGCCAGCGGCGGAATCGGCCGGTAAAACTCGATGATCGGATCAATCGCCGCATTGATCCGGGGATAGAGGCCCATCGCCATGCCCACGGGGATCGCGGTGATCACAGCAAACAGCATCGAAAGGCCCACGCGGGCAAGGCTCGCGGCGGTGTGCTGGAGCAGGCTGGCGCCGACGAAGCCGTGCTGCGCCAGATCGAACAGCCGCAGCGCCACATCGCCCGGCCCGGGCAGGAACAGCGGCGCGATGAGCCCGCTCGCGGTCACGCCCCACCACAGCGCAAGGATCGAGCCCAGCGAGGCGAGCATGGCGATGGCATTGCCGCGACCCGGATCAGCCGACATGGGTAAGTGCCTGTTCTTCATTGGCCAGAATGGCGTTCGACAATTCCTCGCGCATCGCCACGAACTCCGGGTCCGCCTTGATCGCGCGCACAGGCTCTCCGGCGATGAAGCGGCGGGCGAACCCGGTTTCGTAGCGCTGGACGATCCGCCCGGGGCGCGGGCTTAGCAGCACCAGCCGCGTCGCAAGGAACAGCGCTTCCTCGATGCTGTGGGTGATGAGGAAAATGCCCTTCCCGCTGCGCTGCCACAGATTGAGCACCAGCATCTGCATCCGTTCGCGCGTCAGTTCGTCGAGCGCGCCGAGCGGCTCGTCCATCAGCAGGAAATCAGGCTTGACCGCAAGGGCGCGGGCAAGGCCGACGCGTTGGCGCATGCCGCCCGACATTTCGTGAATGGCATGCCCGGCAAAGCCCTCCAGCCCGACTTGGGCGAGCATGTCGCGCGCCGCCGCGCGCCGCTCGGCCTGGCCGATCCCGCGCATCTGCAGGCCAAACGCCACGTTGTCCTCGGCCGAAAGCCAGGGCATCAAGGCATCGTCCTGAAACACGACCGCGCGGTCCGTGCCCGGCCCGGTGACCGGAACACCGCCCACCGTGACCGACCCGGCGCTGGGCTTGAGGAAGCCCGCCATGACATTGAGCAAGGTCGATTTACCGCAGCCCGAAGCCCCCAGCGCGACGACGATCTCGCTAGGCGGCACCTCGACCGAAACATCGGCCAGCGCCGTCACCGCACCGCGCTTGCCCCGGTAAGTGACGCTGAGGTGATCAACCGACAGGACGGGCATGCTGCTGCTCCTCGGCCACCCGGCGCGCACCGGTGGCATCAATATAGGGACGGTAGTCGATCAGTATCCGGTCGACTTTGCCCTGCTCCTTGAGAAAGGCGGCGGTCTTGGCCAGCGCCTGCGCCAGCCCGCCGCCTAGCATGGCAGGCGAGGCCTGTTCGGCGGCGGTCGGGTAGTCGTTGCTGGCGAGCAGGTTCGGCACGTCTTCCAACCGTGAGCCGGTGATCGCGGCAATCGCGCGCACCTCGCGCGAACGGGCGGTCCAGCGCGCGCCCTCGCGGCGATAGGTGTCCTGCGCGGCGATGGTCACGCGCACGAACGCGGCCACCACATCCGGATTGGCTTTGGCGAAATCGCGCCGGGTGACCCAGACATCGTAGGTCGGCGAGCCCCATGCGGCGACCTGATCGGAGCCGGTGAGCACAGTGCCGCTCGCCTTGAGGTCTCCCAGCGCCGGGTCCCAGACATAGGCGGCGTCGATATCGCCGCGCGCCCAGGCCGCAGCGATCTGCGGCGGCGAAAGATTGAGCACTTGCACCCGCGCGGGATCGAGGCCCCAGTGGCGGAGCGCGGCAAGCAGGCTGTAGTGCGAGGTGGAAATGAACGGCACCGCCACTTTCTTGCCGACCAGATCCGCCGGGGAGGCGATGCCCGCACCGCCCCGCACCACCAGCGCCTCGCTCCGGCCTAGCCGGCTGATCAGGGCAATGCTTGTAATCGGCAGCTGGCGCGTCGCCGCCACCGCGAGCGGGCTGGATCCCAGATCGGCGAAATCGATATCGCCTGCCGCCAGCGCGGTGATGAGATCGGTGCCGCTATCGAACTTGCGCCAGATCACCGGCTTGCCCATCGCCTTGTCATACAGGCCGTCAGCTTGCGCGAGCTTGGTCGGATCGACGCCGGTCTGGTAGCCGATCACCACTGCGTTGCGCACCGGGCCGACGAACCAGCGCGCCGCGCCAAGCCCGCAGCCGCCCAGGATCAGGATGAGCAGGAACACCCGCGCCGTAATCGACATTACACCTCAGTTCGGGCAGCTCCGTTTGCGCGGAGCCCGATCACCGGGACTCCCTGTTGCCCGGCCAAACCGGTCACTCGCGCGTCAACCTTGCCCTGTCAATACTCTATCAATTCAGTTGAAATCATTCCCGGCCGCACCATCGGCTGTGCAGAGCCAATCTGATCCCCCCTTGCGCGGCTCGCGCCAGCGGCGCACATCGGCACGAGAGGGTGGAGAAGCGGATATGTCAATCGAAGTCCGGCCGCATGGGCGCGTGGGTGCCGAAATTCTCGGGATCGACCTGGCCGATTTCGACGATGCGGCGCTGGCCGTGGTGCGCGCAGCCTTTGCCGAACACGGTGTGGTGTTCTTCCGCGATCAGACTTTGAGCGAGGCGGACCATATCGCCTTCGCGCGCCGGATCGGGCCGATCAACATCAACCGCTTCTTTGCTGCCCATCCCCGCTTTCCCGAAATCGCGCTGGTGGTGAAAGATGCCCACCAGAAGGACAACATCGGCGGCGGCTGGCACACCGACCATTCCTATGATGCGGTGCCTGCGCTGGGTTCGATCCTCGTCGCGCGCGAACTGCCCGAGGCGGGCGGCGCGACCAGCTTTGCTTCGATGTACGCCGCCTACGAAGGCCTGCCCGGCGCGCTGCGCGAGCAACTGGACCACGCCGAGGCGGTGCATTCCGCGCGCCATGTGTTCGGCAGCAAGACCGGCGCTTATGCGGCCGCGAGCGATGCGGGCGGCGACCGGATCGGCAATGCGGCGGCGGCGGATGTGCTGGAGGATGTGATCCATCCCGTGATCATCACGCACCCGCTGAGCAGCAAGCGGGCGCTCTATGTGAACCCGGCCTTCACCACCCGCATTGTCGGCCTTTCCGACGAAGCCTCCCGCGCGCTGCTGGAGGAAGTCTACACGCATTGCATGAACCCGGCGTTCCACAGCACGTTTGCATGGCAGCCCGGTTCGATCGCGCTGTGGGACAACCGCGCCACCTGGCACCTCGCTCACAATGATTACCATGGCCAGCGCCGGAACCCGATCCGGCACCCCTGCCTGTTTCCCCTATCAAAAGTATTGAACCGCCACATAACCGGTTGAGGTGAGGTTCAGGTTTGATACCTTCGCTGCAGTCCGCTGACTCCTATAAATAACCGTGCGGCGGCTCAACGAAGCGGGAGAGACGTCATGCGGCACGCGGATATCGTCCGACTTACCATCCTTTCGAGCACGGCGCGCGGCGCGGCCATCGCCATGTTGGCCCCCGGCGCGCTGCTCGCGGCGAGCCCGGCGCTCGCTGCGGCGTCCCCCGCGACACCTGAAGCTGGCGCTGCCGCAGACAATGCTGCGCCGAGCGGGGTGGAGGATATCATCGTCACCGCCCGCCGCCGCAACGAAAGCGTGCAGGACATTCCCGTCTCGGTGCAGGCGATCAGTGCTGCCACGGTGCAGGCGCGCGACCTTACCAGCCTCGAAAAGATCGCGGCAGCAACGCCGCAATTCACCGTCGCACGCGCGTCGAACGGTGCGGGTGCGCAGCTCACCATGCGCGGCATCGGCTCCAACGCGACCTCGATCGGCATCGAGCAGTCGGTCGCGATCGTGGTCGACAGCGTTTATTATGGTCAGGGCCGCGTCATCAACGAGGGCTTCTTCGACCTCGCTCGGGTCGAGATTCTCAAGGGCCCGCAAGCGCTGTTCTACGGCAAGAACGCCACGGCGGGCGTGATCAGCCTGACCACCGCCGATCCTGGCAAGGAGCGCGAGATCTCGGCCCGCGTCGGCTATGAACTCAACGCCCGCCAGCTTTACGGCGAGGTGGTTTACTCGACCCCCCTATCCGATACGCTGGGCCTGCGCCTGGCCGTGCGCGGATCGAAGATGTTCGGCGGGTTCTACCGCAATGCTGCCGGATCGCAGCCCTACACCACGTTCGACATCGCCAACGCGGGCGCGCCGACCGCGCACACCGCCGCCGCCGCTGCGGCTGACCAGCCGCAGGAGCGCGAACTGATCGGCCGCGCCACGCTCAAGTATGACGGTGGCAGCGGGCTCACCGCGACGCTCAAGGCCTCGGGCTCGTGGAACGATACCATCGGCAATGGCTGGAACTATTCGGCAGTGCGCTGCCCGACCGGCGTGACCGCGCTCAATCCGGCCTACAAGTGCGATGGCGGGTTCAAGATCTACCAGAACAACTTCCCGGTCGACATCGCCAAGGCGACTCCGTTCGGGCGCGACAACGGCGATCTCTACAACACCTACAAGTCGTGGCAGGCCACCGGCACGATCAACTACGACATGGAGCACGTGACGCTCAACTCGGTCACGAACTACAACTGGAACAACAACAAGTTCGGCTGCGACTGCGACTTCCTCGGCGGCGGCGTGTGGGCGACGGAAAACGCCAGCTACCACGCCTTCAGCCAGGAACTGCGCGCGCTGACCAAGTTCGATGGTCCGGTCAACATCATGGTCGGCGGGCTCTATCAGAAGACCAAGCGCACGTTCTTCCAGACCGTGCTGTTCCTTGGCAGCGAGAACTCGGCCGCCCCGGCGGGGATGCGGTATGTCTCCTACGCCAAGGACTCGGCGACCGACGGCGAGACCTGGTCGGCTTATGGTCAGGCGACGTGGAAAATCCTGCCCACGGTGGAGGCGACCGCGGGCGTTCGCTACACGCACGAAACCAAGGTCAGTTTCTTCACCCAGCCTTATGTCAATCAGGGCCTCACCTTCCTGTTCCGCCCGCAGAGCGCCGCAACCAACGGCACGCTGACCGGGGACCAGACGTTCGAGGACTGGTCGCCGGACCTGACGTTGAGCTGGAAGCCGATCTCGGACATCATGGTCTATGGCGCGTACAAGACCGCCTACAAGTCGGGCGGGTTTTCCAACAGCGCGATCAACTCCGCGCTGGTGACCAACAACCCGTCCGCCGACCTCGCGTTCAACCCCGAGCGCGGGCGCGGCTTCGAGGCGGGGATCAAGACGACACTGTTCGATCGCCAGCTCCGCGCGAACCTCACGCTGTACAACTACAAGTACACCGATCTGCAGATCGACTACTTCAATTCGCAAGTGTTTGCTTACGTTACCTACAATGCCGGTGCGGCGCGGTCGAAGGGTGTGGAGTTCGAGCTTGAATATGCCCCGCGCGCGGTGCCGGGCCTCTCGCTGCACGGGACGCTCAACTACAACAAGGCGCGCTACCTGAACTTCATCGCGCCGTGCTGGGGCGGCCAGAGCATCGCGGCAGGCTGTTCGCTGACCAGCGCCGATGGCCAGCCGCGTCAGGACCTGACCGGCGCGCCGACCTCGGCCGCGCCCGAATGGACCGCAACGGCTGGCGTTGCCTACGAAACCGAGATCGGCAAGGGTCTGAAGATCGGCGGCAATATTGATACGCGCACGACCAGTTCCTACCTCGGCTCCAGCTTCGGCGATCCCTATACGCGTCAGGATGGCTATGCCGTGATTGATGCGGGCCTGCGCATCGGGGCCGCGAATGATCGCTGGCAGCTCGCGGTGCTGGGCAAGAACCTGTCCAACAAGTTCTACTTCATCGGTGGCGGCACCGCGCCGCTGACGGGCGCCGGCACCGGCACCAATGCCGCTACGCTGGGCGACATCATCGGCTACGGCGCGATGCCCCGGACCGTGCGGCTGCAGGTGACGGTCAAGTACTAAGCGGGGGGCAGGAGAGGCAGGCTGCGGTGCGAAGGAGCTTACGAGCATGAACCTCGAAACCAGTCTGCCTCTCCCCACTGAACACGGCGCGGCGCGCTGCCCCGGCCCCAGCACGCGCGACATCATCCTCGCCGACGGGCAGGATGTACCGCCCGCCCTGATCGCTGAGGCTTATGCCTTCGCAGGCGATGCCGATATCCCGTTTGATCGCTACACGTCGGCCGATTTCATGGCGCGCGAGTTCACCCATATGTGGGCGCGGACCTGGCAATGGGCCGCGCGCGAAGAGCACATTCCGGACGCAGGCGACTATATCACCTACGATATCGGGCCGTGGTCGATCCTGATCGTGCGCGGGGATGACGGGCAGATCCGCGCCTATCGCAACGCCTGCCTGCACCGCGGCACCCAGCTCAAGCGGTCAGACACCAGCGGGAGCGCGGCCGAACTGCGCTGCCCGTTCCACGGCTGGCGCTGGTCGCTGGAAGGCGAACTGGCGCACATCCCCTGCCGCTGGGACTTCCCGCATGTGCAGGACGCGGAGTTCCGCCTACCGCAAGTGCGGATGGAGACCTGGGGCGGCTTCGTGTTCATCAACCTCGATCCCGCAGCGCGGCCGCTGGCCGAGCAACTGGGGCCGCTGGCCGAGCACTTCACCGGCCGCTGGGATCTGGCCGACCGACGCATCGCGCTCCACCTCCAGAAAGAGCTGCCGACCAACTGGAAAGCCGCGCAGGAGGCCTTTCTTGAGGCCTATCACGTCTATGAAACCCACGCGCAGGCGCTACCCACCGCAGCCGATGCCAATGCGCAATACGACCTGTTCAGCGATCACGTAACGCGGTTCGTCCACACCATCGGCGTGGCGAGCCCGCACTTTACCGGCACGCAGACCGAGCAGCAGCTGTTTGACCGCATGCGGGTGAGCCCGGGCACCCTGCCCGAGGGCCGGACCGCCCGGTCCTACGCCGCCGAGAAGATGCGCGAGCAGATTTCAGAGGCAACCGGGGTGCCGCTCGATAGGTATTCGGACAGCGAGATGCTCGATTCGATCGAGTATCACCTGTTCCCCAACATGTGCCTGTTCCCCGGCGTCTCGCTGCCGATGATCTACCGTTTCCGGCCCATGGCGGGCGATCCCTCACGCACATTGTTCGATCTGATGTTCCTCAAGCTGGTGCCGCCGGGCACGCCGGTGGAGCATCCGCCCGAGCCGGTGCGCCTCACCGTCGCGCAATCTTACGCCGAAGCGCCGGGCATGAACCCCGGGCTTGGCGGGGTCTACGATCAGGATACCGACAATCTGGCGCTGCAGTATCAGGGCTTTCTCGGCTCGGCCAAGCGCGGGCAGACTTTGGGCAACTATCAGGAAGCGCGCATCCGCCACTTCCACCAGACGCTCGATGCCTATCTGGCGGAGGATCGCTGATGGACCCGCTCGACCGTGTGACCTCGTGGCAGGCCATCTACGATCTGTGCTGCGACTATATGCGCGCGCAGGATCGGCTCGATCCGGCGCTGCACCTCTCGGTGTTTCACGATGACGCGACCACCGACTACGGCGCGGGCTGGACCGGCGATGCGCCGGGGTTCGTCGCCTTTGCGCAAGCCGTGCTGACCCCGCACAAAGCCAACCACCATATGATCGGGCAAGTGCGGATCGATTTCGAGAGCGCCGACACCGCTTTTGGCGAAGTCTATTTTCAGGCGCACCACCGCGTGGTGGCCGAAAGCGGCGAGCGCGACCTGTTCGTTGCGGGGCGCTATGTCGACCGTTACGAGCGGCGCGGCGGCGTGTGGAAGATCGCGCATCGCAGCGAACGGGCCGACTGGGTGCGCGACGAGCCCGCCGCCGACTTGCCGGGGGGCGAGACAATGTTCCCGTGGGGCGCACGCGCGCCGCACGATCTCAGCTGCCGCCGCGCGGAGATGCGCGTCCGATGAGCACAGTCCGCGCCGAAGACATCGCCGACCGGCTGGCGATCATGGACGTGCTCAGCCGCTATGCGCGCGGGATCGACCGCTGCGATCTGGCGGTACTGCGCGAGGTCTGGTGGCCCGAAGCTGTGGCCGATTACGGCACCGGCGAGATCAATGCGCTGGCATGGTCGGACGGCGTTATCCCCGCGCTCGCCACAATGCGCCGCACGCAGCATTTCCTCGGCAACATGCTGATCGATATCGACGGTGCGCAGGCCACGGCGGAGACGTATTGCCGCGCGTGGCACGAAGTCGATTCCCCCGCTGGTCCGCAGGAAATGGAAGTGGGCGGGCGCTATCTCGACCGGCTGGAGCGGCGCGCGGGCGATTGGCGGCTGCTGCACCGGCGCTATGTGCTCGATTGGAGCCGCAATGGCCCCTCCACCGCGCAGTGGGACGGACCGCTCTATGGCACGCTGACGCGGCACGGCCAGCGCCTGCCACTCGATCCCCTTTACACCGGAGACTGACGTGATGGCCGCTGACCTTGATCCACGCGTGGCGCTGCTGCTCGACAAGATGGCCTGCACCGAACTGGTCCACCGCCTCGCGCGCGGGATCGACCGCTGCGATGCCGATCTGGTGCGCGCCGTGTTCCACCCCGATGCGACCGACGACCACGGGATGTATCAGGGCACCGCTGCAGACTTCGTGCCGTGGGTGATGGAAGTGCTTGCAGGCATGCGCCGCACCCAGCACGTGATCGGCAACGTGCTGATCGAAGTGGAGGGCGACACCGCGCAGGGCGAGGCTTATTTCATCGCGCACCACCATCTGCCGGGCGACGCGGGCGACACTTTCATGGTTGCGGCGGGCCGTTATCTCGACCGGTTCGAGCGGCGCGAGGGCGCATGGAAGATTTCGCATCGCCACGCCGTCTATGACTGGAGCACCGTCGCGCCATCGACCGATATGTGGGACCGCGCCGCCATGCCGGGCTATGCCTTTGGCGAGCGGGGCCACGCCGATCCATCCTACGCCCATTTCACAGGTGCCTGATACAGGAGACCATGCCATGACCACCTCCCAAGCTCAACTCGCCCGCGCCCGCGCCACATCGCTCGCCGATATCTCCCCGCTGGCCGATCCGCCGCTGGGCAATGCGCCGATCACGCCGGAGCGCTATTTCTCCAAGGCATGGGCCGACCGCGAGTGGGACAAGGTCTGGACCAAGACCTGGCAGATCGCGGGCACGCAGGCGCAGATTCCCAATCCGGGCGATTGGCTCACCGCCGATTTCGGCCCCGAAACGATTGTCTGCGTGCGCGGCGATGACGGCACGGTGCGCGCCTTCTACAACGTGTGCCAGCACCGCGCGATGCCGGTGGTGGCGGGCGAGCAAGGCCATGCCAAGCGGCTCGTATGCCCCTATCACGGCTGGTCCTATGATCTTGGCGGCACGCTCAAGGTCGTGCCCGACGAGGCGGATTTCGTGCAAGGCTCGCCCTGCGGCAAGCTGAGCCTCATCGCGGTGAAGTGCGAGGTCTGGGCCGGGTTCGTGTGGATCAACATGGACAACGACGCCGCGCCGCTGCGCCAGTTCATGGGGCCCATCGCCGATCAGATCGACACCTACCCGATGGACGCGATGGTCCGCACCCATTGGGTCACGATCGAGGGCAACTTCAACTGGAAGCTGGTGCAGGACAATTTCAACGAGAGCTACCACGTCCCCTTCGTCCATCCGCAGACCAAGTTCATCATGGAATACGGCTACAACCACTGCCAGTTCGATCTCTATCCCGAAGGCCATGCGCGCATGTTCATGCCCGGCGCGGGGCCGACCAAGCAGCTGCGCGGCGGCGAGGCCGAAACGCTCGACATGCTGCGCGAGGAGCTGGAATTCTGGGACCTCGATCCCGAACAGTTCCGCGGCGGCAAGACCGGGGAAATCCGCAAGGCGCTGCAGCAGGCCAAGCGCGCGAAGGGAGCGGAGAAAGGCTTCGATTTCTCGACCTACCACGACGATCAGCTGACCGATCACTGGCACTACACGATCTTTCCCAACCTCTCGTTCAGCCTCAAACCCGATGGCAACATCTGGCTGCGCGCGCGCCCGCACGAGAGCGATCCGGAAAAGTGCTACTTCGACATGTGGTACATGACGCTGTTTCCAGCCGGGACCGAGCGGTACTATTCGCAGTCGATGTCCGAATGGGTCGATGTTGCGGTGCCCGCGCCGCATGTGCAGGGCAAGTGGGGCGATGTTTCCGCCGGGCCGGGCATCGATCAGGACGTTTCGGTGTGGGAGCTCCAGCAGCGCGGGCTGCACTCGCGCGGCTACAAGCGCGATTACCTCGCGTTTCAGGAACGCCGCGTGCGCTACTTCCACGAGAACCTCGAGCGGTGGATGGCCGATTGAGGGCCCCGCAAAACCCGCCGCCTCCTACGCGACCGGAACCCTGAGGACAGGTGGCAGGCTGGCGCGGCAGCCACGGGGATCGACGGCGGGACGGCGCCTCTATTTTAGGGTCATGCCCCTAAGTCGTGGGCCGATATCCCGCCCCGCGCACCAGCTTGCCCGGCCGTGCGCCCGTCGATTGGTCAAACCGCCGGATCACTTCGCCCGCCACGATGGTCGCGTCGTAACCCGTCGCGCGCTGGTGCAGGCGGCGTCCGCCCGCAGGCAGATCGCGCACGACTTCGGGCAGATGCAGCGTCAGGCCATCGAGGTCGATCACGTTAAGATCGGCCCGCGCACCGACCGCGAGCAGCCCGCGATCCGTGAACCCGACCGCGCGCGCCGCCTTCTGGCTCAGCATATGCACCGCCTCGGCCAGCTCCAGCCGCAGCGGGCCGGCGCCCTTGACGAACTGGGTCAGCAAGTAGGTCGAATAGCTGGCATCGCAGATCGCCCCGTAATGCGCGCCGCCGTCGCCAAGCCCGGGAACGCAATACGGGTGGCGCAGCATTTCGTGCGCGCTGTCGAGCGTCCCGTTCTCGTAATTGCCCAGCGCCGCCAGAAACAGCCCCCGGCCGTTCGTCTCGAGAATACGCTCATAGGCGATCTCCTGCGGGGTGCAGCCGCGCGCAGCGGCCTGCCCGGCCATGCTCAGGTGCGCAGGCGGGGCATAATCGGGCGGAGTGTCGAGCGGGAACAGCCAGCGCCAGTTGCGGGCCAGCGCGTTGAACGGGTGGCCGGGCGCGAAATCCTCGGCCAGCAGCGCGGCGCGCAAGTCCGGATCGCGCATCGCGGCGACTTGCTCGTCAATCGAAAGGTCGGCGATCTTTGCCCAGCTCGGGCACAGCACGAAGGGATGCACCGTCAGCTCCAGCCCGGCGATCAGCCCGATCGGGCGCGGCATCACTTGCGCGTGGGCCACCCCGCCCGCAGCATTGGTCGCCTCCAGCATTTCCAGCACCCGCCGCCAGCGCGGCGGCGCATCGTTGCCCGAAGCGAGCGTGAACGTGGCAGGACGGCCGCTGGCGGCAATCACCCGCTCGATAACCTGGTATTCCTTGTCCCAGCCGACGAACGCATCGAGCACGACCTGAAATGTCCCCGCCCCCGCATCGGCCATGCCGCGCGTGATCGCTTCCAGTTCGGCGATGTCGGTATCGAAGGTCGGGATGGCATCACCATCGGCGGTCTTGTGGATCGAGAGCCGCGAGGTGGCAAAGCCGATGGCTCCCGCCCGCATCGCCTCGGCCGTCAGCCGCCGCATCAGTGCGAGGTCGTCCTCGGTCGCCGCCTCGCGCGAAGCCCCGCGCGCGCCCATCGCATAGACCCGCAAGGGCGAGTGCGGGAGATAGGCGGCG
>CAIKKO010000324.1 GCA_903828025.1 uncultured Sphingomonadales bacterium | reverse complement strand
GTTCCATGCGTGGGACTGGGCCGCGCCGCTGCCGCTGCTCGATGGCAGCCCCTGGGCTTTCGTCGACTGGCTGCTGCCCGAACTTTCGGGGCTCGAACTGTGCCGCCGCCTGCGCTCCGACGCGCAGACCGAGGCCGCGCATATCACCATGGTGCTTGAAGAGGACGATGCCGACGCCAAACGCCGCGCGCTGCGCGCGGGGGCGGACGACTATATCATCGGCCCGATCGACCGCGCTGCCGTGCTCGACCGGGTGCTATCGGGCCAACTGACCGATCGCGAGGCCCCGGGGCGCACTTTGCGGCTAGGCGACCTCTCGCTCGATCTCGCGGCGCTGCAGGCGCGCTGGAAAGACAAGGCCGTAGCGCTCATGCCCAACGAGTTCCGCCTGCTGCGCTATCTGATGGAGCAGCCGGGCCAGGTGTTCTCGCGCGCGCAGCTCATCGCCGCGCTGGGCAAGCACGACCAGCCGATTGACGAACGCACCGTCGATGCCTGGGTCAGCCGCCTGCGCCGCGCGCTGCGCGAGGCAGGGGCGGGCTATCCGCTGCGCACGGTGCGCTCGCTGGGCTATGTGCTGGACCGGCCGTAAGGGGGCTCCCCGGCGAGCAGGAAGCCCTCGCCAGATTACAGATCGTGGCCGAGCTTGATCCCGAACACTTGCGGCTTGATCGCATAATAGCGCCGACCCGCGCCGCAGATGGACGGCGTGCAGACCGTATTGATGCTGAGGATGCCGCGCTTGTCGAAGGCGTTTTCGATGAAGGCGGAAATATCGAAGCCCGAGACTTTGGCGCCCAGCGAGAAATCGAACGTCTCGAACGCATCGGTACGGCCAAGCAGGTCCGACTCACGCGTCGTCAGGTAGGAGCGCGAGCCCGACTGATGGTTGAGTGAGCTTTGGACGAAGGCCTTCGAGCTGCCGAGGTCAAACTCATAACGCGCGGTCATGTTGCCCTTGAACCTTGGCTGGATCGGCAGCGGCGTACCCTTGGCCGCAGCGATCACGCCGAGTGTGCAATCGGGATTGCCGTTGGCATCGAACGAGCAGAAGTCGGTGGTGAGCTTGCCATCGATCAGCGCGCCCGAGCCCGACAGCGTGAGCCCGCCAAGCCGCAAGTTGAAGTCCATCTCGGCGCCATAGACGCGCGCATCACCCGCGTTGTAGATATTGGTGACGCCGTTCGAGCCAATCGGGCTGAGGCCGTACTGGAGGTTCTTCCATTTTTCGTAGAACAGCGCGCCGTTGAGGCGGAACTTGCGATCGAACCATGAGGTCTTGAAGCCCAGCTCATAGTTCGTGAGCGTATCGGCGACATAGGGATTCACGTTGGGACGGCGGTTGTTGCCGCCCGGACGGTAGCCGGTCGAATAGGTCGCATAGACCAGCCGATCCTGATCGATCTTCCACGTCAGGTTGACGCGGTGGGTCTCACCGCTCTCCTTGGCCTTGCGGTCGAAATTGTTGCAGACCCGGTCATCGGCCACCACCGGCACGCAGTTGCTGTCCGTGGTGCCCGATTTGAAGCCCGAGAAGCCGAGGAACGTGTTGTTGACCTTGAACACGCGAATACCAGCCGCGAGCGTGAGCTGCGGGGTGATATCGAACGAGCCGTCGACAAAGGCCGCGTAATCGCGGTCGACGCGATAGGCGCGCGTTGCGAAGAGGTCATCGCCCGACTTGGGCACGGCAGGAGAACTGGGAATGGCGGCGAGGCCCTTGATGAAATAGTCCGCCACGATGGCGTCGGTCTGGCGTTGGAAGAACAGGCCGGCCACCAGCTTGAGCCGATCACCGCTGGGCGTGGCGATGCGCAGTTCGTGGCTCTGCTTGGTGTAGTTGTCGTGGTTGTGCACGAGCTGGGTCGGATCGAGGTAGCCCGTTGCGGTCGGGAAGTTGGTGTAGTTGCCGCCCTGGAAACTGTCATAGGCAACCGAGTATTCCGAATAGTCGGCCTGATTCTCGACCTTGCGGTCAAAATAACCGCCAGCGTACGTGAGGTCCCAAGTGCCGATCTTGCCCTGGATGGTCAGCGTCGCCAGCGCCCAGGCGTCGCGATTGAGCGAATTGGCATAGTCGGTGACCCTGAGGTCACCCTGACGCGGGTCGAAGAGGAACGCACCATGGGCCTTCTGGTTCTGGTACAGAACCGAGGGCTGAATGGTCCAGTTGTCGTCCAGATCTACCTTGAGCGCCGCGCGCCCGCCCATCGTATCGGTGGTGTTGAAGTTGTCCTTCACGAACTTGGCGTTGTTGATCGTGACATTGGTGGCCGGATTGTCGTCACCCAGCGTGTAAGTGCGCGTGCCCGGGACGTTGTCGATATAGCCGCCGTCGTGTTGGTAGAACGCCATCAGGCGCACCGCCGCGCGGTCGGACAGCGGGATATTCACAAAGCCCTCGGCGCTGCCGCCGCCCGTGCCCTTGCCGACCTTGTTGCCGGTTACGTCGATGCGGCCCGAGAAGCCCTTGGTGTCGGGCTTGTTGGGGATGATGCGCAGCGTGCCTGCCAGCGAGCTTGAGCCGAACAGCGTGCCCTGCGGACCCGAGAGCGCTTCGACCCGCGCGATATCGTAGACGTGGAGATCGACCGCGCCTGCGATGGTGGTGACGGGCACTTCGTCGAGATAGAGCGCGGCAGTCGGCTGCGAACCGCCGTGCAGGCCGTCGCCGCCGCTGGTGATGCCGCGGAACGAGAGCTGCGTCTGGCCGGGGCCGAACGACTGGAAGCTGACGCTGGGAAGCACTTTGGCGTAATCGTCGAAGCTGGCGATATTGAGCTCGTCCAGCTTCTTGGTGCCCAGCGCCTGAATCGAGATCGGCACGTTCTGCAGGTTTTCACTGCGCTTCTGTGCGGTCACGATGATTTCGGTCGGATCGCTTGCCGCCGTAGTCCCAGCTTCGGCTTGCGGCGCTCCCTGCGCCAGCGCAACCGGTGCGGCAAGCGCCGAAGTTGCCAGCAAAACAATCCGAGAAAAGCGGTTATACGCCTGCATTATCCCTACATCCCACCTTGTTGCACCCGAGTTGCCAGATTCCGTGATCCGGCTCGCAGCAAAATACAAGGCCGTTCGCGCGCAGCAATGCAATGCGCGCGCGCCGCGTGACCAATTTACAACGATGTTACCGCCGGGTCACCACCGGGTCACCAGCGCGTCACCGCCAGCCAGAGGGTGCCTCGGGATACGCTTCGAGCACCGGCCCCAGCGCGGCCTTCAGCGGACCCAGCCACGGCTCGAAGGCCTTCCAGCTTTCGGTCCCCTCGCGGTAGATCGGGCGTCGCACTTGCTCCGAACTCGGCGTGCGCACTGCGCGTTCGGTCTCGTAGAACGCGAGGCACGCCGGCTCGAACGGCAGCCCGCAAGCGTCCAGCAGCGCGCGCACTTCGGCTTCGGTATCCTCCACCATGCGTTCGTAGATGACGCGGTGGACGCATCCGGGCAGCACCCGGTCGACATGCGCCATCAAGCGGACATAGTCGCCGTAATAGGCCCCCATGTCCTCCAGCGAATAGGAAAAGCCCTGCCCCCGCGCGAAATGCTGCTTGAAGTTCGAAAAGCAGCACGAAAGCGGATGGCGGCGCGCATCGACGATTTTCGCGTTCGGCAGGATCAGCCGGACGAACGGCACGTAAAGCCAGTTGTTGGGCAGCTTGTCGATGAACAAGGGCCGCGCAGTATGGCGCTGCACGCGGGTGCGTTCGAGGTATTGCGCGCCAAGTTCGCGCAGCATGGCCGGATCGAGGCGCGCGAGGCCGGCGGGATAGCCTGCCACCGTGCGCGCCAGAATGCCGATATCGGGCAGCTCGCTGGTGCCCTCGACCTGGCTGTGGCTGGCGAGGATCTGCTCGACCAGCGTCGAACCCGCACGCGGCATGCCGAGCACGAAGATCGGATCGGGCGCAGGGCATCCGGCCCCGGCACATCCCGCAAACAGCGCGGGCGTGGCGACCGCAATGGCCTGATCGACCGCAGCGGTGGTGTCCTCGGCCTTGTAGGGCATGCGCTTTTTCCGCAGCGCATTGCCTGCAGCATAATGCACAAAAGCCGCCTCAGCCTCCCCCCGATCCTCGTGCGCCTTGCCCAGCGCGAAATCGAGGTGCCAGCGGTCTTCCGGCGCAACGGTCTCGCTGGCCAATGCGGCTTGCATCGCGGCGATATCCGCGTCCGAGAATGTCACCGTCTTGAGATTGGCGAGGCTCCACCACACTTCGCCCAGCCCCGGCTGAATCGCCAGCGCGCGGCGATAGGCGGCCACGCCTTCGGCCAGTTTGCCCACGGTCTTGAGCATATGCCCATAGCTCATCCACACTTTGGGCTGGTTCGGCGCGTCCTTCAGCACTTGCGCATAAAGCGCCAGCGCCTCGTCGAACTCGCCGATGCGGCCATAGGCGGCGGCTTGCAAATTGAGCGTGCCCGGATTGTCCGGATCTTCCACCGTCACCCGCGCCAGCTCCTCGAGCGCTTCGCTCGCGCGGTTGGTGCGGTAGAGCACGAGCGCAAGATTGGCGCGCGCCGGGGTAAAATCCGGGGCCAGCTCGATCGCGCGGCGCAGCAGGTTCTCCGCGTCGGTATAGCGCCCGATGCGCCCGGCAAGCTCCGCAAACAGGCGGATCGCGCGCACGTCGAACGGGTTTTCCTTGAGCAGGCCGCGCAGCAGCGGCTCCGCCTCGTGCAGCAGATTGTCGTTCATCGCCAGCGCGGCGCGGACGAGGCGGGGATCGTAAGTTGGGACGCTTGCCATGAGGCCTCGCAACAAACACGGTGACGCGGCGCAATCAAGCGTTAGTCTGCACCTACTAACCGAACCGGAAGGGCATTGCCTTGAATAAACCCCGCGGCCTCAATTTCTGGATGGTGCTGGCGCTGTGCGTGGGCAACATGATCGGCTCGGGCATTTACCTGCTCCCCGCCACACTCGCGCCGCTGGGCACCAACCAGTTGTTTGGCTGGATGATCACAATCGGCGGGGCGACCTGCCTAGCCGCCGCCTTTGCGCGCATGGGGGCCAAGCTGCCCTATTCAGGCGGGCCTTATGCTTATGCGCGGGCGGCATTCGGGCCGTTTGCGGGGTTCGCCACGGCCTGGAGCTACTGGGTGATGATGTGGGCCGGCAACGGCGCAATTGCGGTCGCGGTGGTGAGCAATCTCTCGCTGGTCATACCCGGCATCGGCAAGACGCCGGGCTTGCCTGCGCTGCTGGCTGTCGGCTGCGTCTGGCTGATGACCTGGAACAACATTCGCGGCGTGCGCGCGGCAGGGGCGTTTTCGGTGGTGACGGCCACGCTCAAGCTGCTGCCGCTGGTGCTGCTGATCGGCCTTGCGCTGTGGTTCACACTCAGCGGCACGCCGCATGTGGTGCAGCCCACCGTGAGCGTCGCACCGGGGGCGATTGCCACGGCGGCGGGGCTGACGTTCTGGGGCTTCCTCGGCCTCGAATCCGCGACCGTTCCGGCGGGCAAAGTGGAGAATGCGGAGCGCGTCGTCCCGCTCGCCACGCTGATCGGCGTGGTGCTGACAGGCGCGGTCTACCTTGGCATCAGCCTCGCGTTCTGGGCCTATATGCCGCAAGGTGAAGCCGCCGCCTCGCCCGCGCCGGTGGCCGATTTTCTGGGGCGCACGTTCGGCGGCGGCATGGCCTCGGTCGTGGCCGTGTTCGCCGCGATCAGCGCGTTCGGCACGCTCAATGGCTTCATCCTGCTGCAGGGCGAAATGCCGCAGGCGATGGCGCGCGGCGGGGTGTTTCCCGCATGGTTCGCCAAGGACGGCGCGCGCGGCACCCCGGTGCGCGCGCATGTCGTCTCCTCGATCCTGCTTTCGGCGGTGACCTTGCTCAATTTCGGGCGCGGGATGGGCGACTTGTTCCAGTTCATCGCCTCGGTGAGCCTGGCCGCCGGGATGCTCGCCTATTTCATGAGCATGCTGGCGGCGATCCGCCTGCTGCCCGAGGAGCGCGGGCTGACCGTGGTGGCGCTGACCGGCGCAGCGTTTATCGGCTGGGCAACCTGGGGGCTTGGCCTGAGCGCGGTGGGCTATGGCGCAGGGCTCGTGCTGGCGGGGGTGCCGGTGTATTGGGCGGTGCGGCGGGGGCAAAGCGCGGTGGTTGCGGCGTAAACCCCTCCACCACCCGCTGCGCGGGCGGTCCCCCTCCCCGTTTGGGCTCCGCCAAAACAGGGAGGATCAGGAAGGCCTCCCCATTTTGGCGAAGCCCAAACGGGGAGGTGTCGGCCCGCAGGGCTGACGGAGGGGCACTTTTTACCGCCCCCGGTGCAGCGCCTTCCACAGCGTCCCGCGATCCCGGATAATCTCCGCCGCCGCGTTATGCCCCGGCGCGCCGGTCACGCCGCCGCCCGGATGCGTGCCCGATCCGCACATGTAGAGGCCCTTGATCGGCGAGCGGTAATCGCCATGCCCCAGCACCGGGCGCGCGGCCCAGAGCTGGTCGAGGCCCATGGTGCCGTGGAAGATATCGCCGCCGATCAGGCCGAACTTGCGCTCCAGATCGAGCGGCGAGTGGATCTGCCGCCCCAGCACCGCGCCCTTGAAATTGGGCGCATGGTCGGTGACCGTGTCGATGATCAGGTCCGCCACGTCCTCGCGGCAATCGTCCCATGATTTGCCGTTCGGCAATTCGGGCGCGAACTGCTGGCAGAACAGGCTGGCGATGTGCCCACCCGGGGGGGCGAGGCTGTCGTCGATGGTGGTGGGCAGCTTGATCTCGATGATCGGCTTCTTCGACCAGCCGAATTGCTGCGCATCGATGAAGGCCTGGTCCATATAGTCCATGCCCGGCGCGATGATGATCCCGGCGGTGTGGTGCTCGGCCTTGTCCTTGCCCGGCAGCACGGCGAAATCAGGCAGTTCCGAGAGCGCAACGTTCATGCGGAACGTGCCCGAGCCG
>CAIKKO010000323.1 GCA_903828025.1 uncultured Sphingomonadales bacterium | reverse complement strand
GCACGCCGACGGTGCTCGACTGGCAGCGCATCAGCCGCTCCTTGCGCGGCGAGATTGACAGCCGCATCCAGCTGCTCACGCGCACGCGCAACAAGCTGGATGAATGCATCGGCTGCGGCTGCCTGAGCCTCGACCGCTGCGCGCTATATAACAAAGAGGACCGCGCGGCGGCGGCAGGGCCGGGGCCGCGGTTTGTGCTGGATTAAATCCCCAGCGCCTTGCGCAATTCGGCGTTGATCCGCGATTGCCAGCCCTTGCCGGTGGCGCGGAACCTTTCGACCACATCGGGATCGAGCCGAAGGGTCACCTGCTTCTTCGGGTTTTCGGAGACGGGGCGGCCGGGCTTGGTCCATGTGCCAACAGCCTTGCGCACGACTGTGCCGCCTACGGAAAGCTGGGCATTGCGGAAATGCGCATCCGTCCATTCGGGCGAATCGTCGGGATCAATCCAGGTTTCGTCGATATCGAGCCTGTTCTCGGTCATTGGCTTTTCTCATCGAAATAATGCGGCGGGTACCGTCACGGATTGTCCAAGTGATCGAAATCAGCCGGCCATCCAAACTTCCGAATGTGTTGTATCGAACCTCACCATAATCTGCGCGGTCGTCCTCAAAAGTAAACTCTGTCCCGTCAAAGACTGAAGCGGCACGAGCAAAATCGAGGCCTCTCCGGAGCAGCGTTTGCACGCGCTTTTCCTCATCAAACGTGATCTTCATCGCCAACCCTCGAGCGAAACAAAATGCCAAGATTGCTCCGACGGGTTGACTAGATGCCGGATCACACGCTTTAATAATGTACCTACAAAAACTGTCAAGCCCTACACCGCGCCCGCCAGCAAGCTCTCCGCCCCGCCCAGATCCACGCTGACCAGCCGTGAGACGCCGCGCTCCACCATGGTCACGCCGAACAGGCGGTGCATGCGGCTCATCGTTACGGCGTTATGCGTCACGATCAGGTAGCGGGTGGTGGTTTCGGCGGCCATCGCGTCGAGCAAGTCGCAAAAGCGCTCGATATTGGCGTCATCCAGCGGCGCATCGACTTCGTCGAGCACGCAGATCGGCGCAGGGTTGGTGAGGAACAGCGCGAAGATCAGGGCGACGGCGGTCAGCGCCTGTTCGCCGCCTGACAGCAACGTGAGCGACTGCAGGCGCTTGCCGGGGGGCTGCGCGAAGATTTCAAGGCCGGCCTCGAGCGGATCGTCGCTGTCGATCAGCGCGAGATGCGCCTCGCCCCCCCCGAACAGGCGCGCGAACAGGCGGCGGAAGTGGCCGTCGACTGCCTCGAACGCCGCGCGCAGCCGCTCGCGCCCCTCGCGGTTGAGCGCGCCGATCGAGCCGCGCAACCGGTGCACGGCCTCGATCAGTTCGGCCTGCTCGGTGGCCATCGCGGTGTGCTGGGCCTCGGCCTCCGCAAGCTCGGTCGCGGCGACGAGGTTGACCGGGCCGAGCCGCTCGCGCTCGGCGATCAGACGGTCATGCGCGGCGGATTCGTCGGGCGCGCTGGCGACATCGCTGCCCGGAAAGCCGATGCGTTCGGGCAGCAGCGGAGGCGGACACTGGAAGCGCTCGCCTGCGATCCCGGCCATTTCCTGACGGCGTTGGTCTTCGTTTTCGGCCCGCGCGGCGAGCGCGGCGCGCGTTTCGCGCGCGCTGGCGAGCGCTTCGTTGGCGGCGGCGAGCGCAGTATCGGCGCTGCGGGCGGCGGCTTCACTGCTTGCCAGCGCGGTCTCGGCCTCGGCGAGTTCGGCGGCGAGGCGCGCATGCAGCGCTTCGGCTTCGGCGAGATCACGGGCCAGCGCAGGCGGGCGCGCGGCGATCACGGCGCGCTCCCCGGCAAGGTCTTCGGCCTGGCCCTCCATCGCGGCAAGGCGGCGTGCGGCAT
>CAIKKO010000322.1 GCA_903828025.1 uncultured Sphingomonadales bacterium | reverse complement strand
CGCAACATCCACAACATTCGTGACTGGATCGTCCGCAATTCGCCGGTTCCGATCGGCACGGTGCCGATCTACCAGGCGCTCGAAAAGGTCGGCGGCATTGCCGAGGACCTCACAAGGGAAATCTTCCGCGACACGCTGATCGAGCAGGCCGAACAGGGCGTCGATTACTTCACGATCCACGCCGGTGTGCGGCTGCCTTACATCCCGCTCACCGCCAAGCGCGTGACCGGGATCGTCAGCCGGGGCGGCTCGATCATGGCCAAGTGGTGCCTCGCGCATCACAAGGAATCGTTCCTTTATGAGCACTTCGACGACATCACCGAGATCATGAAGGCTTATGACATCGCCTATTCGCTGGGCGACGGCCTGCGCCCGGGCTCGGTCGCCGATGCCAACGACGAAGCCCAGTTCGCCGAGCTCTACACCTTGGGCGAGCTCACCAAGCGCGCGTGGGAGCAGGACGTGCAGGTCATGATCGAAGGCCCCGGACACGTGCCGATGCACAAGATCAAGGAAAACATGGACAAGCAGCTCGCCGCTTGCGGTGAAGCCCCGTTCTACACGCTCGGGCCGCTCGTCACCGATATCGCGCCGGGCTACGATCACATCACCAGCGCCATCGGCGCGGCCATGATCGGCTGGTTCGGCACGGCCATGCTCTGCTACGTGACGCCCAAGGAGCACCTTGGCCTGCCCGACCGCGATGACGTCAAAGTCGGCGTGGTCACCTACAAGCTCGCAGCCCACGCCGCCGATCTCGCCAAGGGGCACCCTGCGGCCAAGTTCCGCGACGATGCGCTCAGCCGCGCGCGCTTCGATTTCCGCTGGCGCGACCAGTTCAACCTCTCGCTCGATCCGGACACCGCCGAGCAATACCACGACCAGACGCTCCCCGCCGAAGGCGCAAAAACCGCGCACTTCTGCTCGATGTGCGGCCCCAAGTTCTGCTCGATGAAGATCACGCAGGAAGTCCGCGAATTCGCTGCCAAGCAGAACGCCGAAATCGAAACCTTCGTGGCGAACGAGGCCGAAGCCGAAGCGGGCATGGCGCAAATGAGCGAGAAATACCGCGAAGCTGGGAGTGAGCTGTACCTTCCGGCGGCGGAGTAACCCCATTCCTCCCCGAGCTCGCTCGGGGAGGGGGGGCGCCCGAAGGGTGGTGGAGGGGTAACCTCCAACCCTTGCATTTGCGAAAGTCCCGCGTCACCCTTGGCCCAACACAACCAAGGGAACTGACACACAATGACCGACGCAAAAGCCATGATCCAGACGATGATCGCGCTGGCCTCCGCCTCGCTCGGCCTCGTCGCCGCGCTGGCGTGGAACGAGGCGATCAAGGCCACGCTGGCGCTGCTCGGTATGGGCAGCAATCTGGCGGGACTCTACAGCTACGCCATCGTCGCCACGATCCTCGCCGTCACCGTCCTCACGATCCTCGGCCGCATCAGCGCCCGCATCGGCGGCGAAGCCACCATCCAGCGCGAAGCGGAGGGCTGACAATCCTCCCGCAACGGGGAGGGGGACCGTCCGCAGGATGGTGGAGGGGCACGTTCGGCCATACGCAAGGCCCGCATCTTGCCAATTCACCACCCTTGCGTTATAACCCCCGTATGAACACAACACTCAAGATCACCAAAATCGGCAATTCCGCCGGGATCATCCTCCCGCGCGAGATGCTGTCCCATCTCGGTGCCGAAATCGGCGAGACGCTCTCCGTGGTCACCACGCCGGGCGGAATCGAATTGCGGGCGGAGGAGCCGGGCTTCGAAGCACAAATGGCTGCTGCGCGCGACGTCATGGCGCGCCGCAAGCGGGCCTTGCGCGAACTCGCCAAGTAACCGTGAAACAGGGCTGGATCTGGGTCGCGTCCGAAGTGGCGCGCGCGGCGCATGCCGAGCAGCTTGCTGAACACGGCGGCGCGGAGGGCGTGCGCGATGATGGCCTGCTCGAAAGCGCCTTCGCGCGCCCGCGCAATCTAGCCGACTACGGCGATCCCGATGTCGCTGCGCTTGCGGCCTCCTATGCCTATGGAATTGCGCGCAATCACCCGTTCGTAGATGGCAACAAGCGCACCGCTGCAGTCGTCGCGGAAACGTTTCTCGTACTCAACGGCTTCATGCTGACCGCGACCGATGCCGAACTCGTCGTCGCCATCCTCGCCCTCGCTGCCGGTGACCTCAGCGAAGACGAGCTCACCGACTGGTTCCGAGAGCACGTGCGCCCGACGTGAGCCTGCGGCTTAAAGCCGCTTAAGCCGCACCAGCGCCTCATCCAGCGCCTGAAGAAACCGCGAGCGATCAGCCTTGGAAAACGGCGCGGGTCCGCCGATCACATCACCGCCTGCGCGCAAGTCCGCCATGATCGCGCGGGTGGCGATCTGGCTGCCGATCGAACTAGTGGTAAAGGGCTTGCCGGTGGAGGAGAGAACGAGCGCGCCCGCTTTCAGGCAGCGGTCCGCCAGCAGGATATCGGCGGTCACGACCACGGTGCGCGGGCCGGCTTCCCCCGCGATCCAGTCGTCCGCCGCGTCGAACCCGTCGCTGACGACCACACGCCGCACCAGCGGATGTACCGGCACCCGGAACGGCGCATTGCTGACAACCACGACCGCGACCTCATGCCGCCAAGCGACTTTGTAGATCTCGTCCTTGACCGGGCAGGCATCGCCATCGACCAGAATGCGCGGGGGGGAAGGGGATTCATCCCGCGTCCATGCCACAGCTTGCCGCGTGCAGACAGGGCAGGCCCGCCCAGCTCAATCCGTCAGCCGCCGCGCTTCATGTTGTCGAGCCCGGCGACCACGCCCGGCTTCGTGCTGGGGTTGGAGGCGTTGAGCTTCTTGGGCGCTTCGGCCTTGGGCTTGCGCACTTCGCGGCTCGATTTCTTCTGGCTTTTGGCCATGCTCGCTCTCCGTCCGGGCGGCATGCCCGGATATCAGCGGTAGGCCTTTGGCGGCGCGATAGCCAGCAATGCCGCCCGGCCCACGAAAAAGCCCTTGCACCGGACCGGGGGCAAGGGCTCATTTCGGGTAGACAGCTCAGTTTGCAGCGACGAGAATGCCCATCGAGCGGGCTTCGGCCTGGGTGAATTCGACCGACTGGTTGTTGAACGTGCCCGAAACCACCTTGCCCTTGACGTGCAGTTCGAAGGGAACCTTGCCGGCATAGGCGGTGCCGCGAATAACGCGCTCGGCGCCGGTCACTTCCGTGGTGTACTGGTAGATCACGCCCTGATGCGAGAACTGGTTTGCAGCATCAGCGTCTTTTGCAGTAGCAACAACCGGCGCAGCAAGCAGCAGAGCGGCGGCAGCGAACTGGAAGGATTTGAAGTTCATGGCAAGTTCCCCTTTGAAATCGGAAAGAATTGCCTTCGAGCACCCCTGTGTTTTCGTTGCCCCCGTATCTATGCTTCGGTGGTCTGGCGGCAAATGTAATGATCGCGGCGCTGGTTGCAAAAACCGCAATTGGGGCGTGCGAGTGCTCTCGTTCGCTTTGGCGCTGGGCCTGTCTGCCTGCCACACGGGCGCACCAGTTTCGGTTCCGGACCCGGTGATTGCAGGCGGGTGGCAGGCTGCCGATCCGAAGGATGAGGATGTTCAGGCGGCCGCGAAGTATGCCGCCGGGCTGGTTCCGGCCGGCCACGGTGCGCTGGCTGAAGTCAGCTCGGTTCAGACCCAGATCGTCGCGGGCACCAATATCCGCATGGTGCTCAAATTTGCCGATGGTTCGCACTGGCAAGCAACGGTGTGGCAACACCTCGACGGCAGCTTCGCGCTGACCGAGGCGCAGCCGCTGCCTTAAGGGTTTTTCACTGACGTGGAAGGCGGCACCGGCCCGCTCCCCTGCCCGGCCACCCACGAGCGTATCCTGAATGGGTGGCCCAAGTTTCTATGGGGGCGGGGGAGCGGGCCGGTGCCGCCCTGTTTCGGCTAGGCCGAAACAGACTCAAAATCTCAACGCTTGCGCACGAACTCCGCGCGCAGGACGAGGCCTTTGATCCCGTCAAACCGGCAGTCGATTTCCTGCGCGTCGCCGGTCAGGCGGATCGACTTGATCAAGGTGCCGCGCTTGAGCGTCTGGCCTGCGCCCTTGACCTCAAGATCCTTGATCAGCGTTACCTGATCGCCGTCGGCCAGCAGGTTTCCCACCGAATCGCGCACTTCCACAGTGCCTTCAGCCGCGCGCTTCGCAGCGAGTTCCGAGGCAGGCAGCCACTCGCCGCTGTCTTCGTCGTAAACGTAGTCGTCGTCGCTCATGACTTGTTCGATTCCCGAAGGGGCAGGACGCCCGAAACGTGTGTTTTTGAAACCCAGAGCGCCAGCCACACCAGCACCGGCTGCACAAACATGCGCGGCACGTGATAGCCAAGCCCCAGCCCGTGATCGGGCCGCGCCATGTCGCGGATGAAATGCACGATGTTCGCCGGAAACACGCAGACCGCGTATAGCGTCAGCCCCCATCCGGCCGCGCGGCGAAGCGGGGGTGACCAGGGCTGGAGCAGACCCACCGCTCCGGCCAGTTCCGCCACGCCGGTCAGCATCACCACCAGTTCGGGCGCGGGCACCCATGTCGGCATGATGCCGAGGAAGGGGTGGGGCACAATGAGATGCAGCACCCCGGCCAGCGCGTACAGCAGCGCCAGAACCCAGCGCGTGAGGGTGCGAAAACCGCTCAATCGCGCAGCAATTCGTTGATCCCGGTCTTGCTCCGGGTCTGCGCATCGACCGTCTTGACGATCACCGCGCAGTAAAGCGAGGGGCCGGGCGTGCCATCGGGCAGGGGCTTACCGGGCATCGCGCCGGGCACGACCACGGCATAGGGCGGCACTTTGCCGATATGCACTTCGCCGGTCGCGCGGTCGACGATCTTGGTCGATGCGCCGAGGTAGACGCCCATCGAGAGCACCGCGCCCTGGCCGACGACCACGCCCTCGGCCACTTCGGAGCGCGCGCCGATGAACGCGCCGTCCTCGATGATCACCGGGCCTGCCTGCAGCGGCTCCAGCACGCCGCCGATGCCCGCGCCGCCCGAGATATGCACATTCTTGCCGATCTGCGCGCAGGAGCCGACCGTGGCCCAAGTATCGACCATCGTGCCTTCATCAACAAACGCGCCGATGTTGACGAAGCTCGGCATCAGCACCACGCCCTTGGCGATATGCGCGCCGCGCCGGGCGACCGCGCCGGGCACCACGCGGAAGCCGGCCTCGCGGAAACGGTTCTCGCCCCAACCGGCGAACTTGGATGGCACTTTGTCATAAGCCGGAGCGCCGCCCGAACCTTGCTCGATCACCGCGTTATCGTTCAGCCGGAACGAGAGCAGCACGGCCTTCTTGAGCCACTGGTTGACCTGCCAGCCGCCATCCACCGGTTCCGCCACGCGGACTGTGCCCGCGTCGAGCAGTTCCAGCGCGGCTTCCACCACCTCGCGCACCGCAGTGCTGGCAGGCGTGACATCGGCACGGTTTTCCCAGGCGGCTTCGATGGCGGCCTGCAATACAGCGGTCATGGCAAATTCCCCAAAACAGAGCGTGCCGCCTAACCGAGCGCGACGCTGCCCGCAAGGTTTTGGGCCAGCCTGTCCAGCCAAAGCGGCAGATCGTCGATCACCAGATCAATCGCGGCATCGTCCTTGGCGCGGCTACCCCATTCGCTGGCGCAATCGAGCCACACAGTTTGCATGCCCAGCGCCTTGGCGGGCGGGAGATTGCGCGCCGAATCCTCGACAAATACCGCGCGCTCGGGATCGAAACCAAAGGCCTCGATCAGGCCGTGGTAGGCGGATGGTTCGGGTTTGGGGCGATAGTCCATCGCGATCACGTCCCACATGCCTTCGAAGCAGTGGCTCAGCCCCAGGGCTGCCAGCACTTTCTCGGCATAGGGCTGGTCGCCATTGGTGAAGATCAGGCGGCGGCCGGGCAGGGCCATGAGCTTGTCGGCAAGGCGGGGGGCCTCACGCAGCACGCTCATGTCGACATCGTGCACGAAATCGAGGAATTCGCGCGGTTCGATTGCGTGGTAATGCATCAGGCCCGCCAGCGTCGTGCCGTGATCGTGGAAATACATCTTCTGCACGCGCCGCGCTTCCTGCGCATCGCAGCCGAGCAAGTTGGCGATGTACTGGCCCATGCGCTGGTCGATCTGGCCGAACAGGCCGCACGCGGGAGGATACAACGTGTAATCGAGATCGAAGATCCAGCAATCGACGCGGGCGGGATCGAACGGCATCAGAACGCACGCGGCTTGCAGGCGGGATGACTCGAGGCGATAGGGGCAATCTTCATCATGGTCCTGACAATGCACACCATCGCCGCCAGCGCTACCCCTGCCAGCAAAATCATCATCGGTGTGGACGAAGCTGGGCGCGGGCCGCTGGCCGGGCCGGTCGTGGCAGCCGCGGTGGTGCTGGGGCTGCAACCGCCCACCGGCCTTGCGGATTCCAAGAAGCTCAGCGCGAAGCGGCGCGGCGCGCTGGAGGTGGCGATCCAGCAAGAGTGCCTCTGGGCTGTCGGCGTGGTCGAGGCCGAAGAGATCGACCGGCTCAACATTCTGGGCGCGACGATGCTGGCGATGACGCTTGCGGTGGCGGCGCTCGCCGAGCAGCTTGGGGGCGTTGCAGTGGACATGGTGCTGATCGACGGCAACGTGACGCCTGCCTCGCGCCGCCCGGAATGGTGCTGGCCTGCCCGCGCCATCGTGCGCGGGGATGCCAGCGAGCCATGCATTTCGGCGGCCTCGATCATCGCCAAGGAGCACCGCGACCGGCTGATGCGTGCGGCTGGGGAGACTTATCCGCACTACGGCTGGGCGCGCAACGCGGGCTACGGCACGGCAGAACACCTCGCGGCGCTGCGCTTGCACGGCGCCACACCGCTCCATCGCCGCAGCTTTGCCCCCGTGGCTGCCGTGCTGGCGGCAGGTGCGGGGCCGGGCTGAAGAATATTTAGCCGGTGAATCCCGCTGGCCACACCACTAGATATAGCGCCGGGGCGCTCTGCCGGACTCCAGATATGGAAACGGACTCGTTCCGTTCTTACCGCCAACAGGCCGCGACTCGCCAGAATCCGGCGAGTCGTGACTTGACGGCGAGTCCCGGATGATTCACCTGTGCGCCGGATCAGCGGGGGATTTGGCGCAATGGTGGCTCTGACCAAGGAACGTTCGACGCTCAAGGAACGTCCGTCCAAAGGACAGGCGCGCGCGCTGCGCGGGGCGGAAGCGGCGAAAGCGACGCGGCTGTCATTGCCGGTCGGGCAGATCCTGCGCGGTGATTGCATCGAAAACATGCGCCGCCTTCCGACAGGCTCGATCGACATGATCTTTGCCGATCCGCCTTACAACCTCCAGCTTGGCGGCGATCTCGCGCGGCCAGACGGCAGCCATGTCGATGCCGTGACCGACGATTGGGACAAGTTCGACAGCTTTGCGGTCTATGACCAGTTTACCCGCGAGTGGCTCACCGAAGCGCGCCGCCTGCTTAAGCCCGATGGCTCGATCTGGGTGATCGGCAGCTATCACAACATCTTCCGCGTCGGCGCGCTCCTGCAGGATCTGGGGTTCTGGATCCTCAACGACATCGTCTGGCGCAAGGCGAACCCGATGCCCAATTTCAAGGGCACGCGCTTTACCAATGCGCACGAGACGCTGATCTGGGCCTCGCGCAGCGAGAAATCAAAGTACACATTCAACTACCGCGCGATGAAAACGCTCAACGACGAGCTGCAGATGCGCTCGGACTGGGTGCTGCCGATCTGCGGCGGACAGGAGCGTCTGCGCAAGGATGGGGTCAAGGCGCACCCGACGCAGAAGCCCGAGGCGCTGCTCTACCGCGTGATGCTGGCGACGACCAATACCGGCGATGTGGTGCTCGATCCCTTCTTCGGCACCGGTACCACCGGCGCAGTTGCGCGCCGACTTGGCCGCGAGTGGATCGGCTGCGAGCGCGAGGATGACTATATCGCGGTGGCCGAGGAGCGCATTGCCGCCGCGCTGCCGCTCGATGAAAGCGCGCTCACCACGATGATGAGCAAGCGTTCGGCACCGCGCGTGGCGTTTGGGCACCTTGTCGAGACAGGACTGATCGCGCCGGGGGCAGAGTTGTTCGATCGCAAGCGGCGCTGGCTCGCGACCGTCCGCGCCGATGGCTCGGTGCTTTCGGGCGATGCGACAGGCTCGATCCACGGAGTCGGCTCGCAAGTTCAGGGTGCGCCGGCCTGCAATGGCTGGACCTTCTGGCATGTCGAGCACGAGGGTGAGGTCAAGCCGCTCGACGCGCTGCGCCAGCTCTATCTGCTCGCGGTGGAAGACTGAGATGCTGCCGCTGTTCGGACTTGTCCAGGATCCGCTGCTGCTGCGCTGGCACGCACGCTGGACGCGGCACATGCTGATGACGCGGCTGCGCCATCTGCGCCTCGCTTCGCAGCGTTTGCCGCGCTAGAGCGCCGTCTCGCCCGGTCAGGATCACCATGCAGACGCTTTACATCCGCCCGATCGGTTTTGCCGAAAGCCCGCAGAGCGACGAGGGCGGTACGATCCGTCTGGCAGGCGGGCTCGTCCATGCTGCACGCTTCGCGCTGATCGTCCGCGAGGGCGCGCGCATAGTCTCGCGCCAGCGCTTCAGTGCCGGAGAGGCGGGGGCGGTGCTGGGCGCGCTGCCCGATGCCTTGGCGGCAGAGGCAGCGGCGCAGTGGGCGGACCTGCAGGCCTCGCACGCCCCGCTGATCTGCGGCGCGCGCACCCTGCGGCTCGACCAACCGCACGTCATGGGCATCCTCAACGTCACCCCGGACAGCTTTTCCGACGGCGGCAAGTTCCTCGACAAGCCTGACGCGGCGCTCGAGCACGCGTCCGCCATGCTCGAATCGGGTGCGGCGATCATCGACGTGGGCGGCGAGTCCACCCGACCCGGCGCGCCTGCAGTGTGGGAAGGCGACGAGGCCAAGCGCGTCGTTCCCGTCATCGCCAAACTCGCCGCCAGCGGCGCAGCCATATCCATCGACAGCCGCCGCTCGGTCGTGATTACCGAGGCGCTTGCGGCAGGCGCGCATTTCGTCAACCGTCGAGAGGCGGTGGTAGGATGTGATCGTATGCCGCATCGCCTCTTTGTAGCAGGCCGCAGCGGGCTTTTTCACGAAATTGGAAATCACATACGGCCATAGCATTTCGTCGCACACCCCGAGCTTGGCGAGCGACTTGATCCCATCGCGCAGAAAACACCACACGCATTTT
>CAIKKO010000321.1 GCA_903828025.1 uncultured Sphingomonadales bacterium | reverse complement strand
GGAAGTTGAAGATGCGCTCGTAGAACGCCGCCCAGTGCGCCATGCGCCCGCCATAGAGATTGTGGGTGAGGTGATCGATCACCGTGAGGCCCGCGCCCGCCGGATGGCGGTCTGCGCCCGGTTCCCACACGAAGTCGATGTCGTAGATCGACAGTTCGCCCGCACCCGTATCGTAACGGTCGATCAGATAGATGATCGAGCCGCCGATGCCGCGGATGGCGGGGAGGCGCAGTTCCATCGGGCCGGTGCGCACCTCTACCGGTTCGGCCCCGCGCGCCAGCGCTTCGTCATAAGCCAGCCGCGCGTCGCGCACGCGAAAGCCCATGCCGCAAGCCGAAGCCCCATGTTCGGCGGCGAACCACGCGGCGGGGCTCTTCGGCTCGTAGTTGGCGATCAGATTGATCCCGCCTTGCCGCCACAGCTCGACCGCCTTGGAGCGGTGCCGCGCGACGCGGGTGAAGCCCATCGCAGTGAAAGCCGGCTCCAGCACGCCGGGCACGGGTGCGCAGAACTCGACGAATTCGAAGCCATCCAGACCGAGGGGATTTTCAAACAGATCGGCCATCAGCATCTCCCGAGTTGGTTTCGTATGTAACCAAATGGGAGGAAGCGGTCAAGCGCGGGCGAACGCGATCAAGTCCCGCCGGGTAAAGCGCCGCCCCTCAGCCGCGTTACGGCACGCGCCCGGCACCGGGGCGAGCGCCTGCAGTCCGGCGCGGCCGATCCACAGCAGCTTGCGCTTGCCGCTCACCACCGTGCGGCTGTCCCAAGCCCTCGCGCCGCGCCGCGCCACGTCACGCGCGATGTCACCGTAGATCCCGGCTGCGGCCAGGATCGCCCAACGCTGCCGCAGCTTGAGCCGCTTTGCGCCGATCCGCGCTGAGCTCTCATGCGCCTGCGCCAAAGCGCAAAGCCGCCCGACGACCGAGGCCAGCGCGGCGCGGTGCGGCGGTTTCATCTGCTCACCGGGCGGCAAGTCCGCTTCGGCCAGCCATTCGGCGGGCAGATAGCAGCGCCCGCCCGCGTTATCCTCGGCGACATCACGCGCGATATTGGCGAGCTGGAATGCAAGGCCCAAATCGCAGGCCCGATCGAGCGTGTCCTCGTCGTGCGGGTCGGTGCCCATGACCACCGCCATCATCACGCCCACCGCGCCCGCGACATGCCAGCAATAGCGCATCATGTCGGCCTCGCTGCGCGGCTGCCAGTCCGCCGCATCGAGCGCAAAGCCTTCGATCACTGCATCGGCCATCGCCAGTGTCAGCCCGGTTTCGCGCGCGACCACGCCCAGCGCATCGAACGCCGGTTCGCCCGTGGGCAGGCCTGCGAAGGCTAGCGCGGTCTTGGTGCGGATCGTGGCAAGCCGCTCGTCTGCTCCTGCCTGATCGCCGAGCGCGCCGCCGTGGTCCTGTGCGTCGGCCAGATCGTCGCAGCGGCGGCACCAGGCATAGAGCAACCACACCCGCTCGCGCGTTGTCCGGTCAAACAGGCGGCTCGCGGCGGCAAAGCTTTTGGAGCCTTTGCGGATGGTTTCGCCCGCAGCGGCGACGATAGCGGCCCGGTCAGCGTGCGTGGGAAGACGATTCATGCGGGTCTTCGCACCGGTGTCACAGCTGGACTGCCGTCATCCGGATGATCGGCGTGGCGGGCACATGCGCCGCCATCCGCGCCAGCAGAATCTCCAGATCAGGTTCGGCGAGGATGATCCCGGCATGCACCGGCCGCACGAACCCGATCTCGACCATGTGCCGGTTGAAGGCCAGCAGGTGATCGAAAAACCCGAAGGCATTGAGCAGCCCGACCGGCTTGGCGTGATAGCCCAGCTGCGCCCAGCTGACCGCTTCCCAAAGCTCGTCCATCGTGCCGACCCCGCCGGGCAGCGTCAGGAACCCATCAGACAAGTCGATGAAGGCCTGCTTGCGCTGGTGCATGGTCTGGACCACCGTCAGGCTCGTGCAATCGGCATTAGCGACTTCCGCATCGGCGAGCGCTTGCGGGATTACGCCAATCACCTCGCCGCCCGCGCCAAGCGCGCCCTCGGCCAGCGCGCCCATCAGGCCGAGCCGCCCGCCGCCATAGACAACGCCGATCCCGGCCTCGGCCAGCGTGCGCCCGACATCGCGCGCCAGCGCAACGTAACGGCCATCCGCCGGTGAGCCCGAGCCGCAA
Organism: uncultured Sphingomonadales bacterium; assembly: GCA_903828025.1. Lineage (GTDB taxonomy): Bacteria > Pseudomonadota > Alphaproteobacteria > Sphingomonadales > Sphingomonadaceae > Novosphingobium. The sequence goes on along the minus strand of CAIKKO010000321.1, from coordinate 5,749 downwards.
TAGACTGCCAGACGTTTCACCTGTGTCTCACGCTTCCTGCAGATCCTCGATCATCAGCTTCGCGGTCGCCTTGGCGCTGCCTACCACGCCGGGAATCCCTGCGCCCGGATGGGTGCCCGCACCGACCAGATAGAAGTTATGGATCGCGTCGTCACGGTTGTGCGCGCGGAAATAGGCGGACTGCGTGATCAGCGGCTCAAGGCTGAACGCGCTGCCGAGATGCGCCGAGAGATCCTGCGAGAAGTCCTTCGGCGTGTAGGAAAACTTGGTCACGATCCGGCTGTGGATATCGGGGATAAGTCTGCGGCCCACTTCATCGAGCACGCGCTTTTCGAGCAGCGGGCCGATTTCGTCCCAGTCCACCGGCAGCTTGCCCATGTGCGCGACCGGCACCAGCGCATAGAACGTGCTCATGCCTTCGGGTGCCATCGAGGGGTCGCTCACCGACGGGTGGTGGAGGTAGATCGAGAAATCCTCGGGCAGCACGCCGTGCTTGTAGATGTCGTCGAGCAGGCCTTTGTAGCGCGGCCCGAACAGGATCATGTGGTGCGCGATCCCCGGCCAGGTGCCCTCGATGCCGAAGTGCACCACGAACAGGCTCGGCGAGAACTTCTTCTTCTTCAGCGATTTGGCCCGACGCTGCGCGTGCCCGTTGTCGGGCATCAGATCGCGGTAGGAATGGACGATATCGCCGTTCGAAGCCACCGCGTCGACACTCTCGCGCCAGCCGCTTTTGGTTTCCACCGCCGTCACCCGGTCACCCAGCGAGTGGATATGCACCACCGGATCGCCAAGCCGCACCACGCCGCCAAGCCGCTCGAAATGCGTGACCATGCCCGCGATCAGCTTGTTGGTGCCGCCCTTGGCCCACCACACGCCGCCGTCTTTCTCCAGCTTGTGGATGAGCGCATAGATCGAGCTGGTGTTCATCGGATTGCCGCCGACCAGCAGCGAATGGAAACTGAACGCCTCGCGCAGCTTGTCGTTCTGGATGTAGCTCGAGACCACCGAATAGACCGAGCGCCACGCCTGATAGCGCATCAGCGACGGCGCGGCCTTGAGCATCGACGCGAAATCGAGGAACGGCACCGACCCGAGTTTGACGTAGCCTTCCTCGAACACCCCGGCGGAGTATTTCAGGAATTCGGCATAGCCCGCCACGTCGCGCGGATTGAGCTTCGCGATCTCGGCGTTGAGGCCCGCCTCGTCGTTCGAATAATCGAAGTTCGTGCCATCGGGCCAGTTGAGCCGGTAGAACGGCATGACCGGCACCAGTTCGACATCGTCCTCCATCTTGTGGCCCGAAAGCGCCCACAGTTCCTGCAGGCATGGCGGATCGGTGACCACAGTCGGTCCGGCATCGAACGTGAAGCCGTCCTTCTCCCAGTGGTAGGCACGCCCGCCCGGCTTGTCGCGCGCTTCGACCACGGTGGTCTGAATGCCTGCCGATTGCAGCCGAATGGCCAGTGCCAGCCCGCCGAACCCGGCGCCGATCACGCATGCTTTCTTCATGATACCTCTGGAGATCCTGTGAAATGGAGCGGCGCAATCTGGAGCGGCAGGGGTTGCTTGCCGAGCCCGGTCAGGACTCCCAGCGCGCGGCTGATCGGCACTGGCGGAATGCCCGCCAGTATCCGGAACTTGTCGAAAGGCGTGGAGCGCCCGGAATAAAACCGCTCGATCAGCGCCGGATCGAGCCGGTAGAAGCGCTGCAGCACACGGTAGCGCTCATCTGGCTCAGCCGCAGCAAACAACAGCGCGGAAAGCGTGCGGTAATACGTCTGCGCCTGCCAGTGCTGCGCGGCCCAGCGCGCGGAAAAGGCCTTGAGGCTCGCCCCGTCGAGCGCCGCTTCCTGCGCCAGTGCCAGCGCAAAGCGCACCGCATCGGGCACCGAATAGCTGGTCAGCGCATGAAACAGCCCGGCGCGCGATCCGGCGCGGGCTGCCTGCTGATCGCCCGCGCGCCAGAATCCCTTGAAATCGCCGCCTGCCACCACCGGCAGCACGCCGTGCTCCTCATTGAGGATGGACTCGATCTGCCAGCCCTTTGCGGCCGCATAATCGGCGATACGCTGGCGCAGCAGCGGCTGGTCGAGCGCGGCATCGTCCGAATAGTACGTGTCCTCAAGGAACACCACGTCCGGCGCGAAGGGCAGGGCATAGACGAAACGGTAGCCGTCCGCCTGCTCGACCGTGGCGTCCATCACGATCGGGCGGGCGAGCCCGTGCGGCGCGGTCAGCTTCAGTTTCTGGCCGACAAACTTCTGCCAACCGCCGGTAAAATGCGTAACATCACGGATGCCGCGTGCGTCGATCACTCCGCCGGCACTGATGAGGGTGCCATCGCCGAGCGTCACTTCATCCGCGCTGCAGGCTGTCACCGATGTGCCGGACAGGATCGCGTCGGCCGGCAGCGCCGCACGCAGCGCCGCGTCCAGACTGGCCGAGGTCATTGCGCAATAGCTGGTGCCGAGCGTACGGGTCTGGCCCGGAAAGCGCACTTCGTAATCGGACCAGGTCGCCGTCACCAGTGGAGCAAGCAAGTCGGTCGCGGGCTGGTCGGTATCGGTGCCGAAAAACGACCACACGTGGTTGCCGCCGAGGCGCTCGTCCTGCTCGACAAGCAGAAGCGTCAGATCGGGGCGGTGCCGCGCGAGCGCGAGCGCTATCAGCCCGCCTGCCAGCCCGCCGCCGAGGATCGCGATATCACAACGCCGTGCATTCATCGTGAAGGCGATTAGGCGCAAGGCCGCATCGGCGCAACCGGCGCGTGCTGCCCGTTCGTGAGGGGGCCGTTCGTGAGGGGGCCGTTCGTGAGGGGACTTTCGCAAAGGGGGCCCGGGGATGGCGGCGAAGGTTCGCCATCCCCGGGAAGGTCGGGAGCAAGCCTGGGGGAAGGGGCTCCCGAAGCATCATTCCCGGCCCGCGCTGTCCGAGGGACGTTGAACCGCGTGGGCGAGGTCGATGCACACAGGTCTGCCGCATCCCGGATGACCCGGCCCGGTCCGCCGCGTGAACCTTTTGTAAGGTTTCACCCGCAGCGCGGACCGCCCAAGATTCCTGTTGCCTTTTGACCCGGATCAAGGCCTCTTTGCAGCCAGACGGTCACGCAGACCGCAATGGCGGGCACTGCCCCGGATCGCCCAGCAAACAGGGCACGCGATCCAGGTGGCAGGCCACGCGATAAAGGAGAGAGAGATGGCGCAAGAAGGTTCGGTTCACGTCGATGTGCTGATTGTTGGCGCAGGCATTTCGGGCATCGGCTCGGCCAAGCATCTGCAGGACCAATGCCCGGGCAAAACCTTCACCATTCTCGACAGCAAGGATACGTTCGGCGGCACGTGGGAAACGCACAAATACCCCGGCATCCGTTCCGATTCCGATCTCTACACGTTCGGCTATCGGTTCAAGCCCTGGGTCGGCGCCCCCATCGCCACGGCGGACGAAATCCTGCGCTACATGGGCGAGGTGATTTCCGAAAACCACATCGACCAGCACATCCGCTATGGCCACACGATCACGTCGTGCAGTTGGTCGAGCGCGGACAATCTCTGGACCGTGAACGCCCGCCGCAAGGATGGCAGCGAATGCGTGTTCACCGCCGGCTTCCTGTGGATGTGTCAGGGCTACTACGACCACAAGACGCCTTATACCCCCGATTGGGCAGGCATGGCCGATTACACGGGCCAGTTCGTCCACGCCCAGCTGTGGGATCCGGCAACCGATGTTTCGGGCAAGCGCGTGCTGGTGATCGGCTCTGGCGCCACTGCCGCCACCATCGTTCCGGCACTGTGCGATGCCGGTGCCAAAGTCACCATGCTCCAACGCTCGCCGACATGGTTCTACTGCGCGCCCAACGTTTGCGAACTGGCTGACCGGCTGCGCATGATCGGGATTGACGAGCCGACGATCCACCGCGTGGTCCGGCAGGACTACATCCACAATTTCTACGCGATGGACCGCCGCAGCCGCGAGGAGCCCGAGGCCATGGCCGAGGATTTGCGCGCGCTGATTCGCGGTTATGCCGGCGAAGATTTCAATTTCGAGCCGCACTTCACCCCGAAGTACCGCCCCTGGCAGCAGCGCCTCGCCCAGCTGCCCGATGGCGACATGTTCAAGCATGTCGTTGCGGGCAATGCCTCGGTCGTCACCGACACGATCGACACGTTCACGGCAAACGGTGTGCGGACCACATCTGGCCAGGAGATCGAGGCCGATATCATCGTGGCCTGCACCGGCTTCCGCCTGTCGGTGCTGGGCGAGATACCTTTCAGCGTGGATGGCAACGCCGTCAACTGGGCCGATACTGTCAACTATCGCGGCATGATGTTCACTGGCGTACCCAATATGGTCTGGGTGTTCGGCTACTTCCGCGCTTCGTGGACGCTGCGGGTCGATATCGTCGGCGATTTCGTGTGCAAGCTGCTGAACCACATGGACGCAACCGGCGCGCACAAGGTCGAGGCCGCGCTTAGGCCTGAGGACGCCGACATGCCGATCCTGCCATGGATCGATGCCGACAACTTCAACCCGACGTATCTGATGCGCGATCTGGACCGCATGCCGAAGCGCGGCGACAAGCCCGAATGGCAGCACAATCAGGACTACTGGAGCGAACGCAACGAAATCCCCGCGATCGACCCGTCAGCCAGCGAGTTTATCTACGACGGCCAGCGCACGGCGGCCGCGGCGGCACTGGAAGCGGCGGAGTAGCGCAACCCATCAGACCCTCCCCATTTCCTCGCGGTGCAAATGGGGAGGTCGCCTGCCGACGGTTGGTCGGAGGAATATGCCTCAGGCCGCCCGCGCGCGTTGCTTCTTCAGATCGCGCGCACAGGCATCGAACTGCACTCAAGCGATGCCATAACTTTTGAGCCACTCGGCCGCCCGTGCAGGGGTTGCGGGGTCCGGTCAGTCCTGCTCCAGCCGCACTGGCATCGCTGTAAACCCATGGAGGAACGGGCTCGCCAGCCGCGACGGCGGCGCGACCGGCACCACGCGCAGGCGGCGCGATACCAGTTCGTCGATCACCGCAGCGATCTGCACTTCGGCCAGCCGCGCACCCACGCAGCGGTGGATCCCGTGGCCGAACGCAATATGCCGCCGCGCGTTCTCGCGCGTGACGTCAAACCGCTCGGCATCCGGGAACACGCTTTCGTCGCGGTTGCCCGAAATGTACCACATGACGATCTTCTCGCTCTCGCGGATCAGCTGCCCGCCCACTTCGACATCGCGCGTTGCAGTCCGGCGCATATGCGTGACAGGGGTTTGCCAGCGGATGATCTCCTGCGAGGCATTGGCGCTCAGCGTCGGGTCCGCGCGCAGCCGCTCCACCTGGTCCGGATAGAGGTGCAAGGCCTCGACCAGCCCGGTAATCGAATTGCGCGTCGTGTCGTTCCCCGCCACGATCAGCAGCGCGATATTGGCGAGCCGCTCCAGCATCGGCAGATTGCCCATCGCCTCGGAATGGACCATGCGGCTGAGCAGATTGTCGCTTGGCGGCAGCGCGCGGTGGACTTCGAGTTCGCGGTCGAAGCGCGCGAGCATTTCGCCCATCTGCTTCATCCACTCCGCGCGGTACGTATCGTTGAGGTTGTCGGCTGAGACCCCGCTGCCATAGTCCGACCAGCGCTTGAGATCGCGCCATTCGTCGAACGGCATGTTGAACAGGCTGCACAGCATGCCCATCGTCAGCGGGATCGCGAGGCTTTCGACCCAGCAGAATGGCTCGTCCAGCGGCAACGTGTCG
>CAIKKO010000320.1 GCA_903828025.1 uncultured Sphingomonadales bacterium | reverse complement strand
TCGACCCCGTCGAGCGCCTGCGGGGCGCGGTCAGCGGCGACGACGAGGCGCTTGCCCGCGCTCATCAGCGCGTCGATCGTGTGGAGGAATTCCTCCTGCGTCGAGGACTTGCCGATGATGAACTGGATATCGTCGACCAGCAGCAGGTCGAACCCGCGCAGTCGGGCCTTGAATTCGAGCATCTCGTTCGAACGCATGGCCTGCACGAATTCGATCATGAAGCGCTCGGCCGAGCAATAGAAAATGCGCGCGCCCGGGCGGGCGGCGGCATAAGCGTGGCCGATGGCGTGGAGCAGGTGGGTCTTGCCCTGCCCGGTCGAGCCCTTGAGATAGAGCGGCGAGAACTGCGGCTGTTCGAGCGCGGCCATGCGCTGCGCGGCATTGACCGCGAGCACGTTGGCCGAGCCGGACACGAATTCGGCGAAGGTCAGCGAGGGATCGAGCCCGGTGACCGCCCCATCCGCGCTGAGCGGCACGGAGGACGCGCGCTGCATCGGTGCGCTCGGTCCGGTGTCATTGGCGGGTGCGCCGCCCATGCGCAGCTCGGGCATGGCCCGGCGGCGCGGATGGACGGTGATGCGCACCTGACGCACTTCGGAGCGCGCGATCTTCCACGCAAGCGAGAGCCGATCAGCGAATCGATCCGCCACCCAGTTGGCCGAAAATTCGGTGGGCAGGAACAGATCGAGCGTGCCGGTTTCCTTGCAGAACGTGCCGACTTGAATCGGCTTGATCCACTGGCTGTGCAATTGCGGCCCCAGATCCTTTTTCAGGCCCTGGCTGATATCCGCCCAGTCTGCTGCCAGATCGAGTGCCTCTTGGTCCTCGATCATAGCGCCATCACGTCCCTTCTTTCCCTGAAGTGGTTCCACTGCCTGTCCGGCAGTTCCCCGCCCACCACCAACACTTCCGAATTCGTCCATTTTCACGCGCCGATGCCCTATCTCCACTGCCCGTGCCAGCACCCCCTGCCGCAGGCAAAAATCACCCCTCGCCAAAACGCAGAAGTTTGCGCCCGGCCATGAAACATCCGATTGTCGTGACCCCCAAAGCGTTGCTGGATCTGCTGAGGCAGGACCATCTCCGCGACCGGGAGATCATCTCTATTGGCCTACGGGAGGGATTCGCAAGCGCTGGATCGCAAAAAAACTGAAATAAAGAATCTTGACTAATGAAACATGGCGGAAATCAATCAACGCATTGAAAAATATGTATTTTCTATATTTACGCAGCGAATCGCGCAAAATCCGTGACTTGCGTCCATCGCGCAGCGTCACACACGGCGTAACGTGACTGAAACAAAAAGCGGCCGGCACCCGAGGTGCCGACCGCAATCCGTAATTATGCTGAGGCAGCCCTCCGTGGAGGGGCACCGGAGCGAATCAGAGCGAGGCGACTCGCTTCGACAGGCGCGACATCTTGCGCGCGACCGTGTTCTTGTGAAGCACGCCGCGAGCGACACCACGCGCCAGTTCGGGCTGGGCGGCCAGCAGGGCTTCAGCCGCTGCGGTCTTGTCACCACCGGCGATCGCGGTCTCGACCTTCTTCACGAAGGTGCGGATGCGCGAGAGGCGGTTGCCGTTGATCAGAGCGCGGTTTTCATTGCGACGGATGCGCTTGCGGGCTTGCGGCGTATTGGCCATGTCTGTCCTGTTTCAAAAGCTCTGGCAGCCCGCGCGAACACGCACTGCATCGGATCTGGTTCACCCCGGCAAAGCTGCAAGTCCCGCCGGAAAGCGCGGCCCATAGCTGCGGCATGGCGAATCGTCAACCGCCTCCCGCAAGCGAGAGGCCTTTGCGAAACGCGCGAAAGGGAGCGGGCCGGTGCCGCCTCATCCGAAATGCAATTTCGGATCAGCCAAGCCGCCGGAAAGTGACCTGCAGGCCATCGCGCGGCTTCGGGATCGGCCAGGCCTGCCAGGCGGGGGCATAGCCGGGTGCGGTCTCGATGCTGTAACGGGTGAGGATATGGTGCGCGAGCACTTTGGTCTGCATCACCGCAAAGTGCAGGCCGAGGCACATATGCGCGCCTCCGCCGTAGGGAATCCAGGCATACTTGTGCCGCGCCGCCACTGCCGCCGGGGTGAAGCGCAAGGGATCGAAGCGGTCCGGTTCGGGCCACAGCACCGGATCGGCATGCACCGCGGACGCGCTCACATCGACATCGGTCCCGGCGGGAATGCGGAAGCCGCCGAAGGTGAAATCCTTGAGCGCCCGGCGCGGTGTCGAAGGCACCGGCGGCATGATCCTGAGCGCCTCCTTCATGGCCATTTCGGTGAGTTCCATTTGCGCCAGCGCATCGAACGGCAGGGCCCTGCCTTCTCCGCCCGCTGCCGCGCGGGCTTCGGCGCGCAGCTTCTCCTGCCATTCCGGGTTCTTCGCCAGTTGCCAGATCAGCGTGGTGAAGGAGCTGGTGATCGTATCGTGCGCGGCCATCATCAGGAAGATCATGTGATCGACCACCACGTCCTCGGGCAGCAAATCACCCTCCGCCTCCCCGTCCCGGCGGGCCAGCGCGAACTGGCTGAACATGTCCTGCCCGGGGTTCGCCCGCCGCTCGCGCAAAAGCCGGGTGAAGTATTCGACCATCAGCTTGCGCCCGGCATAGCCCCGGCCCATCGCGGTGAACGGCAGCGGCCGCCGGATCGGCGCGACCGCGGCCTGCACCATATCGACAAAGGCCTGGTTGAGCCGGTCCGCCTCGGGCCCGAACGGCAGCCCCAGAAAGCTGGTTGCGGCGGTTTCCAGAGTCAGCGCCTTGATCGCGGGATAGAACTTGCGCTCGCCTTCGCCCCAGCCTTCCACAACGCGGGCGATATCGGCATTGAGCAGATCGCAATAGTGGCGCATCGGCTCGGGCTTGAAGGCAATCGAGAGCGCACGGCGGTCGGCGCGGTGCCCGGCGAAATCCATCAGCATCAACCCGCGCGGGAACAGCAGATTGAGCACCGGGCCCCAGCCCTGTTCGGACGAGAAGATCTTGTCACGGTCGAACAGCACCGCCTCGTTGGCGTCGGGACCGATCAGTGTAACCTGCCGCCGCCCGAAACTGCGCGTGCGGAACACCGGGCCATACTTGGCCACCATGCGCTTGCCGAAGCCGATCGGATCGCCGAGCTGCATGAAGGTCGTGCCCACCACCGGCCAGCCGTCCTCGCCGGGGATGTGATCGAGCTCGCGCTCGTTCTTCAGGCGGACCCAGTGCGGATTGCCGCGCTCGTTCTGGATGTCTTGCGGGCGATTCGGGGCCAGACTGGCCATGGACGAGCTCCTGATTGTGCCACCAACCGGGCGGTTAGTGACACAAGTGTCAGCAAAGTCAAATCCAGCCGGACAGTTCGCGCCGTATCAGTGTTTCGAGCAAGTCCATGCCCGCGTCACCCGCATTGAGGCAGGTCAGCGCGGCGAAGTGGGTGCCGCCGCCCTCGACGAAATCCTCGCGGCCCCTGATGCCCAGTTCTTCGATGGTTTCGAGGCAATCGGACGAGAACCCGGGCGCGGCGATCACCAGCCGGCGCGTGCCTGCGGCGGCCTCGGCCTTGATGACATCGTCGGTGGCGGGCTCAAGCCACTTGGCGCGGCCGAAGCGCGACTGGAAGCTGGTTGCCACGCGCAAGTCCGGATGCGTGGCGGCGAACGCCTCGCCCAGCAGCCGCGCGCTCTTGTGGCAATGGCAGTGATAGGGATCGCCCAGCCGCAGCGTGCGCTCGGGCATGCCGTGGAAGCTCAGCAACAGCAGCTCGGGCACGAAATCGAGCGCCGCGATCTGCCCTGAAAGATCGCGGTGCAACGCGGCAATCGTGGCGGGATCGTCGTGATAGGGCGGCAGGGTGCGCAGCGCGGGCAGGCGGCGGCGCGCCTTGATCCAGTCTGCGACGGCATCGAGCGCGCTTGCGGTCGTCGCGCCCGAATAGTGCGGATAGAGCGGCGCGACGAGGATGCGCTCGCACCCGTCTTCCAGCAGCCGGTCGAGCTCGGCGGCCATCGCGGGCTTCTGGTAGCGCATGGCGTGGCGCACGATCGCGGCATCCCCCATCCGTTCCTGAAGCGCGCGGGCCTGCGCGGCAGTGTTGGCGGCGAGCGGCGAACCTTCGGGCGACCACACCTGGCTATAGGCATGCGCCGATTTCCTGGGCCGCGTGCGCAGCACCAACCCGCGCAGGATCGGCTGCCACAGAATCTGCGGGATCTCCACCACTCGGCGGTCCGAGAGGAACTCGCCCAAGTAGCGCCGCACCGAAGCTTCGTCCGGCGCATCGGGCGTGCCAAGATTGACCAGCAGCACCCCAATCTTGCCGGTGATAACGTGCGGATGGTCGGCAGGTTTGAGCATGGCGCTGGTCAGAGCCCTTCGGAAAGCAGGGGGAGGCGGCGGAAACGCAGCCCTGTGGCAGAAAACAGCGCGTTGGCAATGGCGGGTGCGACCGCCGTGGTGGCAAGCTCGCCCGGATCGAACGGCTGCTCGTTTGAATCGGCAAAGGCAATATCAACTTTGGGGCAATCGGCGAGCAGCGGCAGGCCCAGTTGCGAGAGCCGCCCCGAAAGCGGCAGCCCCGCCGCATACGCCGTGCTGCCGCCGATGGCCTGCGCCAGCGCGAAGATCAGCCCGCCCTCGACCTGCTGGCGCGCGATATCGCCGTTGATGATCCGCCCGATATCGAGATAGGCCGAAAGCTTGTCGACCCGCACGGCCCCGGCATCCTGCCGCGCGGTGGCCACGACCGCGATGAAACCGCTGCGCAGCCCTTCCGGTCCGGCGAGATCCATGCGGTGGCAGGCGATGCCCTGGCCCGAGGCATCCTGCCCGCCGCCCCACATCGCCAGCCGCGCCGCGCCGACCAGGCAGGCGGCCAGCCGCGCCTGCCCGGTCAGCATGCCGATGCGGTACGAGAGCGGCTCGGCCCCGCCGAAATGCGCGCACTCATCAATGAAGCATTCGGTGAGGAACGCGCCGTAGCCATGCGCGTTGCCGCGATGGCGCGCGGTGGGCAGCGGCAGCGCGACCGGGACATGCTCCACCGCGCGTTCGGGGATCGCATAGAGCGGCATCGCCCCCTCGCAGGCGAGCGCATCAGGCTGCCCTTGTGCGGCGGCGAGCGCGTCGGTCGCGCTCTGCCCGTCGAGCAGGCGCGCGCCCGCTTCGATGGCGGTGGCCGGCAGCGCCATCCGCGTGCGCCAGCCCAGCAGCTCGCGCTTGTCCGGCCCGATCGCGGCAGAGAGCAGCGCCGAAACCGGCGTGCGCGGATAGCCTGCGAGCGATTCCTCCCAGCGCGACCACATGAGCTGCACCGGGCGGCCCAGCGCCTTGGCAATCGCCGAAACCTCGCCCGCGATCCGCGCATCGAGCCGCGCATCGAAGCTGCCGCCAGCGTGCATCGGATAGACCACCACCGCGCGGCGCGGCACGCCTGCTGCACGCGCGGCCACGCGCCGCACCAGTTCGGGGGCCTGCGTGGCGATCCACAGCTCAAGCTTGCCCTCGCCCAGCCGCGCAGTCGCGGTCGCGGTTTCGAGCGGCGCGTGGAGCGCGGGTTCGATATCGTAGCGCGAGGTCAGGCTGGGCTTCACCAGCAAGGCGTCCGGGTCGCCCTCGGCCATCACGCGATAGGCCTTGCCCTTGCGCAGCGCGGTATCGATGCGGCTCTCGATGGCGGTGGTATCGGCGATGCGGCCGACCGCGCGGAAGCGCGGCTCCATCGCCAGCACCGCCTTGTGCGCCGCGTGCCAGGTCTTGGCTGCAGCCGCGAGCCAGCGCCGGGTGTGCACCACGCCGATCACCCCGCGCACTCCGGCGGCGGCCTTCTGATCGAAGCTCGAAAGCGCGGTATCGCCCTGCGGCCCATGCACGATGGCAGCGTGGACCATGCCGGGGAGGCGCACATCGCCCGCAAAGATGAAGCTGCCATCGGCTTTCGCGGGCAGATCGAGCCGGGGGAAGCGGGGCGGCGCGCCCTCAGCCAAGGCGCCCGACCGTTCCTTGGCGGGATCGGCGCGCAAGGCGGGGGGATCAGGCGGATCGTAGCGCAGCGCATCGTCGATCAGCGCGGCAAAGCCCAGCCGCTGCTTGCCGTGCACCACAAAATGCCCCGCCGTGTCGCACGTCTCCCAGCCCACACCCCAGCGCGCCGCCGCCGCTTGCGTGAGCAGGGCGCGCAGCCCCGCCGCCGCCGCCCGCAGCGGGCCCTCGAACGCGGCGAGCCCGGTGCCCTCGGCGGTGATCATCAGCGGCTCGCGCTCGGCATGAACCCGCGCGAGCCAGTCGCCGGGCGTATCGGCGAGCGGGGGCAGCCATGCCGGCTGCCACAGCGGCGCCCAGCGCGCGGCCAGCACCGGATCGCCGTAGACCGGGCTCAGCGGCGCGGGCTCGACCCCCACGCGGTTCCAATCGGCCCCCAGTTCGACCGCAACGATCTGTGCCAGCAGAGTGGTGATCCCCTGGCCCATCTCGCACAGCGGCACCGCCACGCTCACCGTCCCATCGGCGGCCAGCCGGATAAAGCTGTCGAACACATGCTCGCCCTTGCCCTCTATCAGCGCACTGGCATAGCGGCGCGGCGCAAGGCTAAAAGCGACCAGCAGCGCCCCGGCCCCGCCCGCGCCGATCAGCAGACCGCGCCGCGTCACGTTCATCCGCGCGGTGCATCCAGCCAGGCGAGCACCTTGCGCGCAATCGCGGCAAAGACTTCCGCGCCCGGACCCTCGCCCGCCGCCGGGGGCAAGCCTGCATCGCTGTCACGGCGGATCGCGAGATCGAGCGGCACGCGGCCCAGGAACGGCAGCTTCATGGTCATCGCCGCCGCTTCCGCGCCGCCTGCGCCGAACGGATCGCTCTGCTCGCCGCAATGCGGGCAGATATAGCCCGACATGTTCTCGACCATGCCGATGATCGGCACTTGCCCTTGCTCGAACAGCCCGATGGCGCGCGTGGCGTCCATCAGCGCGAGGTCTTGCGGTGTCGAGACGATCACCGCGCCCACCGGCTTGTGCTTTTGCAGCATGGTCAGCTGCACATCGCCCGTGCCTGGCGGCAGATCGACGATGATGATGTCGGTTTCGCCCCAATGCGCGTCGATCAGCTGGCCGAGCGCGTTGCCCGCCATCGGACCGCGCCACGCAATCGCCTGCCCCGGTTGCACCAGATGGCCCATCGACAGCATCGGCACGCCGAACGGGCTCTGCACCGGATACATTTTCTGGCCTTCAGCCTCGGGCTTGCGGCCTTCGGTGGCGAGCAGGCGCGGCTGCGAGGGGCCGTAGATATCGGCATCGACCAGCCCGACTTTGCGCCCCAGCCGCGCCATGGCGACCGCGAGATTGGCCGAGAGCGTCGACTTGCCAACACCGCCTTTGCCCGAACCCACCGCAATGATCCGCCGTGTCACGCGCTCGGCGGTCATCGCCACGCGCACTTCCGCCGCGCCTGCAGCCCGCGCGGCCTCGCGCACTTTGGCTTCCAGCGCCTCACGCCCGGGCTTGTCCAGACCGCTTACCTCGAGCACGATCGAGGCGACTTCGCCCTCCGCGCGCGCTGTCTGCAACCGTGCCCCGGCGGCCATGCGCAAGGCGTTTTCCAGTGCCGATTGATCGAAGCCCAAACCCGTTGTCCCATCGCTGCGGAGCCCTTGCCCCATCGGGCGTTCCCCTAGCAGAGGAAATTTGGCAGCGAGACACTGTTTTTAAGCCTTCAGGGTACCTATAGTCGGTTCCATGATAAGTTTCGGCGGACGAATGTCGCAGATCGGTCTGGCTATGGCCGGCAAGAAGAGCCCCTGGGGAGGGGGATCGGGCAGTGGGGACGATCCCGCGGGCGATCCTCCCTCCGATTCCGCCGCCGATTCTGGCAGCGATGACGCTGGCGGAGACGGCCCGCCGCAGCGGGGCCGCAATGAGTCGCCCGGCAATGGCGGTGGCAACAAAGGCCCGCGCAACCCGTGGCTGCCGCCTGCATCGGGCGACGCGCGCCGCCCGCCCAGCCTTGAAGACCTGTTCCGCCGGCGCGGCGGTGGTGG
>CAIKKO010000319.1 GCA_903828025.1 uncultured Sphingomonadales bacterium | reverse complement strand
TGGCAGCACGCTGGTCTGCGGCTTTGCGCATATCTGGGGCATGCCGGTGGCGATCCTGGCCAACAACGGCGTGCTGTTTTCCGAAAGCGCCCAGAAGGGCGCGCATTTCATCGAACTTGCCTGCCAGCGCCGCATTCCACTGCTGTTCCTGCAGAACATTTCGGGCTTCATGGTCGGCGGCAAGTATGAGGCGGAAGGCATTGCTAAGCATGGCGCAAAGCTGGTGACGGCGGTTGCCACCGCGCAAGTGCCCAAGCTGACGGTGTTGATCGGCGGCAGCTTCGGCGCGGGCAACTATGGCATGTGCGGGCGGGCCTATGATCCGCGCTTCCTGTTCACCTGGCCCAACGCGCGGATCAGCGTGATGGGCGGAGAGCAGGCCGCTTCGGTGCTGGCCACGGTCCACCGCGATGCGGACAAGTGGACGCCCGAGGAAGCCGAGGCGTTCAAGGCTCCGATCCGCCAGAAGTATGAGGACGAGGGCAACCCATACTACGCGACCGCGCGGCTGTGGGATGACGGCGTGATCGATCCGGTGCAGACGCGCGATGTGCTGGGGCTGGCGCTGGGGGTTTGTCTCGAGGCTCCGATTGCGGAGGCGCCCCGGTTTGGGGTGTTCCGGATGTGACGAAAAGTCACGATTGGGAAAAATATGCCGAATGTATGGAGGAAATAAAACGGCGTATAGAAATTCTTGATGATGCGCTATCACATTTTCGAAATCAATCCATAATGAGTGTACCAAATTGTGAGTTTTATTGCCTTCAGCTTCGTAAAATATATGAACTAATTTCTTTTGCAACTCTATCAGCTAATCGTGAAAGGTATGCAAGAATTCGAATTTCTTACGAGAAGGACTGGGATATTTCTAGAATTACGAAATTTATAGAGAATGTAAATCCGAGATTCCTTCCCGTGGCTATCACGGAAACGCCGACAGAAGATCCAAAGATTCTATATGAGATCGTCGAAAAAGTAGGTCCAAAGTTAGATCGAAGAGAGTTCGTACGAAGGCATGGAATAATTTCGGATATGATTCATGCCCAAAATCCATATCGGAAATCTCCAGATTATCGCGTGTGGTTTGAAAGAGTCGCGAAATGGAGGGATGAGATTGTTGACATGCTTAGCATTCATCAGGCGATCATCGATGAATATACATTTTATAGAGTTGTGATGAATGCTGTAGGGACCGGAAAGGTTCAAGTCGCGGTCATGACTGCAGTAGGGAAACAGGGGAAATGATCCAGTCCCTCCTCATCGCCAATCGCGGCGAGATTGCCTGCCGCATTATCCGCACGGCGCGGGCGATGGGTATTCGCACCGTTGCGGTCTATTCCGATGCCGATGCCAAGGCGCTGCATGTGCGGCAGGCGGACGAGGCCGTCCACATTGGCCCGAGCCCGGCGCGCGAGAGCTATCTGGTTGGCGAGAAGATCATCGCGGCTGCCAAGGCGACGGGCGCGGAGGCGATTCATCCGGGCTATGGGTTTCTCAGCGAGAACGCGGCGTTCGCTCAGGCGGTGCTTGATGCGGGGCTGGTGTGGGTCGGGCCGAAGCCTGCCAGCATCACCGCGATGGGGCTGAAGGACGCGGCCAAGGCGCTGATGGCGGCGGCGGGCGTGCCCGTCACCCCGGGCTATATGGGCGAGGAGCAGGAGCCCGCCTTCCTTGCCGAACGCGCCGCCGAGATTGGCTACCCCGTCCTTATCAAGGCCGTCGCGGGCGGTGGCGGCAAGGGCATGCGCAAGGTGGAGGCGGCGGCGGAGTTTGCAGATAGCCTCGCCTCGTGCCAGCGCGAGGCCTTGGCCTCGTTCGGCAACGCGCATGTGCTCATTGAAAAGTACATCCAGCGCCCGCGCCATATCGAAGTGCAGGTTTTCGGCGATACGCACGGCAATGTGGTGCACTTGTTCGAGCGCGATTGCTCGCTCCAGCGCCGCCACCAGAGGGTGATCGAGGAAGCCCCCGCGCCCGGCATGGACGAAGCGACGCGCGAGGCGCTCTGCGCG
>CAIKKO010000318.1 GCA_903828025.1 uncultured Sphingomonadales bacterium | reverse complement strand
GGATCACGAAGGCCCCGGCCAGCCCGCCCGACATCATGAAATAGAGCCACGGCTTCACGCCGAGCGTCGCCGGGCCGACGCGCGCGAACATATGGCCCATCATCGCCGAGGTCAGGAACAGCAGCCCGGCAGTCATCAGCAGCATGCCCGGTGCCAGCACCGCGCGCCGCGCATGGCCGAAGATCGGCCCATACCACATGGCCGCAACGAACAAGGCTGCCCCCACCGCGAGGATCACCGCCAACCAGTTTACCGGACCCATTGCACCGCTTCCGTTCATTTTGTCGCGCCGGAACTAGGCGCTGACTGCGTCGTTGGCAAACCAGTCATGCTGACACCGTGACGCGCGGTGAAAATTGGCGTAAGCGCCGCGCCCATGGCTTCCACTCCTCCTCTCATCCTCCCCGAAGCGCCGCGTATCGGCATGGTCAGCCTCGGCTGCCCCAAAGCTTTGGTCGACAGCGAACGCATCCTCACGCGGCTGCGCGCCGATGGCTATGCCATGAGCGCGGACTACGCCGGGGCGGACGTGGTGCTGGTCAACACCTGCGGGTTCCTCGATTCGGCCAAGGAGGAAAGCCTCGCCGCGATCGGTGAAGCCATTGCCGAAAACGGCCGGGTGATCGTGACCGGGTGCATGGGGAGCGAGGCCGAAGCGATCCGCGCGCGCTTCCCCAGCGTGCTCGCGGTGACGGGTGCGCATCAATATGAGGCGGTGGTGGAGGCGGTGCACGAAGCCGCGCCGCCGTCGATCAGCCCCTACGTGGACCTGATCCCGCAGGCCGATCCGGGCGATGTAAAGCTCACGCCCCGGCACTACAGCTACCTCAAGATTTCCGAAGGCTGCAATCACGCCTGCGCCTTCTGCATCATCCCGAGCCTGCGCGGCAAACTCGCCAGCCGCCGCATTGATGCCGTGCTGCGCGAGGCCGAGAAGCTGGTGGCGGCCGGCACGCGCGAACTGCTTGTGATCAGTCAGGATACCTCGGCCTACGGCGTCGACGTCCGCCACGAAACCCGCCAGTGGAAAGGCCGCGAGGTCCGCACCCACATGACAGACCTCGCCCGCGAACTCGGCCAGCTGCGCACGCCCGATGGCGAGACGCCGTGGGTGCGGCTGCACTATGTCTACCCCTATCCCCACGTCGATGCGGTGATTCCGCTGATGGCGGAGGGCCTGCTGACGCCCTATCTCGATATCCCGTTCCAGCACGCCAGCCCCGCTGTGCTGCGCGCCATGAAGCGCCCGGCGAACGAGGCCAAAGTGCTGGAGCGCCTGAAAGCGTGGCGCGAAGTGTGCCCCGATATCGCGGTGCGCTCCAGCTTCGTGGTCGGCTTCCCGGGCGAGACTGAGGCGGACTTCCAGTACTTGCTCGACTGGCTCGACGAAGCGCAGCTCGACCGCGTCGGCGCGTTCCGGTTCGAGCCGGTGGCAGGCGCGGCGGCCAACGCGCTGCCCGATCCGGTGCCCGAAGCGGTGAAGGAAGACCGCTACGCCCGCATCATGGAAAAGACCGCCGCGATCAGCGCCGCCAAGCTCGCCGCCAAAGTCGGCCGCACCGTGCGCGTGATCATCGACGAAGTGGGCGAACCCGACGAAGACGGCGACGTGGGCGCCACCGCGCGCTCTCAGGCCGATGCGCCCGAGATCGACGGCGCGGTCTATCTGCGCAACGTGCCCGCCGATCTGAAAGTGGGCGACTTCGCCAATGTGCTGGTCGAGGACGCCGACGCGCACGATCTTTACGGGGTCATCGCCGCCGCCGCCTGAAGAACCCGATCAGCGGAAGCTCCACCAGCCGATAAGACAGTGCGGCTAGCAGGCAGCTGAGCGTAATCGCCAGCGCGGCAAACAGCCATAGCCCCAGCGGAAGGTGGTCAAGGTGCCGCTTGCGCCAGAACTGGCTAAGTGCCGAGAGCACAAACGGATGCGTCAGATAGAGCGAATAGGACGCATTGCCAAGCAGGAGCAACAGCCAGTTTTCCCGCACGGCACCTTGGGCATCTAGCGCAAGCACCCCCGTAACGACGGCCAGCGCAGGGATGCCGCGAAGCAGAAACCGCGAGACGTCTGGTGCAAGCGAGGGACCAATTAGAATGAACACGATCCCGGAGAGCGCAATGAACACCGCCCATCGAGGGCTGATTGCCTTCAGCAACCCGGTGCGGGCATAAAGTTCACCCAGACCCATGCCGAAGACGAATTCCAGCATGAGCGGTGACGTATAAAACGCCGCTTCACCATTGCGGGCAACGCCCGGTATGAGTCCCGCCAATGCAAGAAGGACAAAAAAGGAGCTCGCCAAAAGCAGCCGCTTTGACCGGCGCGCCAGCAGAAGCAGGCTGAACACCAAATAGAAGAGCATCTCGTAATTCAGGGTCCATCCTGGAATCACGACCGGCTCATACTGTCCTGTCGCGGGGCTTGGCCAGGCGAGGAACGCATAAGATGCGAGAACGTGGTAGAGATCAAACCGCCCCGTCTGCAGAGCGCTCGGAACCACAATCATCACGATCACGGTTGCCGTTGTTGCCAACCAGTACAGTGGCACGATGCGCGCGAAGCGGCGGTAAAGAAAGGTGAGCGGCGAAATATCCCGGTCGCAAGTTGTCACCCACATGATCATGCCGCTGATCACGAAAAAAATATCAACGCCCGACGAAAGACCGGACCACATCGGCGGCGCAAACCCCATCCGCAGGAATTGGGGTTCCAGATGGTGCACGACGACCATCATCGCGGCAAGTGCCCGGGCATATTGGATCCCCGTCAGGTCTCCGTTGGGGGTTTGCGCAATCGCGGAACCAAGCCCTCCGGAACCGAGCGGCGCGCCGTGACGCTTGGCGTTGACGGTCGTCGTTGTCATGAACGGTCGATCCTGCTGGCATGGGGTGCGGCAAGCGCAAGTGCGGGCTTTTCGATCCACTCCCACGACGCGAGCGCTATCATGATCAGCGGCCCAAGCACAATCAGGAAAAGCGCAATGGGCAAGAGCGCGATCCCAAGCCGCGTGGCCGCCAGAAAGACCACGAGCTGCTGGAGCGGCCAGGAATAGATATAGATGCCATAGCTGATGTCATGCGGCAGCTTGCGGCAAGGGCCAGCGGGAAAGGCGAGTAGCAAAGTGGCCGCGCAGGTCAGCCAGATCACGCCGGTTTCGGTCAGCATGGCCTGCCCCAGCGCCGTGCCAGCCACTGTCAGCGCGATACCCGGCAGCGCGACAACCGGATGCAGCGGGATACGGCCCGCGAACTGGTGCGCCGCCACGCCCAGCAGGAACGAGAACAGCACGTGCCGCCCCTCTGCCACCACGTAGAGCACGCCGCCTTTGGCATGGGGCGCAGCGGCATAGCCGGCTATGACCCCGGCCAACAGCAAGCCGAGAAAGGCCGCGCGGCGCCACGGCCGCACCAGCGCGCCGCTCAGGCTCGCGGCGATCAGCAGGACATAGACCACGATCTCATAGCGCAGCGACCAGACCGAGCCGTTGATCGCCCCGGCGAACGGCGCCTGCGCAAACGCGCCGGGATGCGCAAACTCGATCGAAAACAGC
>CAIKKO010000317.1 GCA_903828025.1 uncultured Sphingomonadales bacterium | reverse complement strand
GCTTCGTCAGGAAGCCTTGGGATATCGACATATCCCTGCGGCTTCCTTCCTCGCACTGAGCCATTTTGCCTCAAACCTCGAAGGCGCGGTTAATAGGTCCTGGCCCTAGTCTGGAAGGCGGCACCGACCCGCTCCCCCGCCCCCACTCCCCCGGGGCTCTTGCCAAGTTCCCGGCTAGGCCCTAAATAGCCGCTTCTTCCGACATCGGAATCTTCGCCAAGCCCCTCCCGGACCTGTCCGGGGCGGCGATGAAGCCTAGCCGGAAGCCGTGTGATGGCATGCGCCAAAGCAACAGCAGGAATGAACGATGGCGAAGTTGAGCCCCAACGAATTCATCAATCAGGTGCGGGCCGAAGCGCGCAAGGTGATCTGGCCGACTCGCGCCGAGACGACCTCGACCGCGATTTTCGTCGGCATCATGATGCTGCTGCTGGCGGTGTTCTTCCTCGGCATCGATTCGCTGTTCGGCATGATCGTGCGCTGGCTGCTCTCGCTGGCCTGATCGCCAAGATACCTGCCCAGAACCGACTGACTTTCTAAGGACTGCCCCATGGCCCGCTGGTATATCATTCACGCCTATTCCGGCTTCGAGAACAAGGTGAAGGAAGCCATCCTTTCCGAGGCCGAGCGCATCGGGCTGGCCCAACTGGTCGAGGCGGTGGAAGTGCCGACCGAGACGATTACCGAAGTGAAGCGCGGCAAGAAAGTGCAAGTCGAGCGCAAGTTCATGCCCGGCTACGTGCTCGCCAAGCTGGCGATGAACGACGACATCTACCACCTTGTGAAGAACACCCCCAAGGTGACCGGCTTCCTCGGCAACAACAACAAGCCGCAGCCGATTTCCGACAAGGAAGCCGCGCGCTATTTCGGCGCGCGCGATGCCGCCGCCGCCGAACCGCGCAAGCAGGTGCTGGTCGATTACGAGATCGGCGATTCGGTGAAGGTCAACGCCGGCCCGTTCGCCTCGTTCAACGGCACGGTGGAAGAGCTCGATTTCGAGAAGCAGCGCGTCAAGGTCGCGGTTTCGATCTTCGGCCGCGCGACGCCGGTGGAACTGGCGTTCGAGGAAGTCGAACTGGTCAAGTAAGCCGCGCAAGCCGCGCGCGCATACACGAAAATCCGGCGGCGGGCCGGACTGTAACGCCTTGGGAAAGAATAGAGAATCGCGCGGCCGACGCGGAGCCATCGGTGCCGCAGGGAGGGGCGAGCGCAGCTATTCAGCGAGCGTCCGGGAGGCCGCCGTGCAAGGCATCCCGGCTCGGTCCAAAGGCGGCGAAGGCGAAAGCAATCCGGCCGGGACTCGCGGGCGGCGGGGATTGCCTTTGGCGCGGACGGCGAACCGCCTGCGCCCATGACCTGTTGCCGCGGGGGTGTGGCGTTGGGGAGCCTGGCCCAGGTCTTGAGGGATCGCCCCCGACTTGAACCCTGCGTGCCCGCGCCGGCCGCGTCTGCCACCCGAAAGCAGCAGATGGAGCGAAGCGAGACCGGCCTAGCCGCGCTCCCGATCCGGCGGGGCATTTATCCCATCTGGTTCGTTTTGTCAAGAAAAAACGGTTATTTCACCGGGCTCCACTTCGCCGGGGTCCAGCCCCGCGGTGCGACCATGTCTTGCACCGCGATGACTTGCCACTTGCCGCCGCGCCGCATCACGGTGTCTGTCCAGATCAGCACGCGGGTCACGGTCTTGCCGTGGGGGCCTTTGAAATCAGCGCTTTCGTTGCCGTAAATCACCGCCACATCGGGCCCGTAAAACCGGACTTTGGCGTTCAGCAGCTTGCAATTGGTTTCGCCGGTCTTGGGCAGCGATCCGGGGGGCGGCAGCATCACGGCCTTGGGATAGAGCTGGCCGCGCGGGCTGGTGCCGATGAAATCTTCGGCCAGAAATCCCGCAACGACCGTGCTTGGCTCGCACGAATCGACACCCCAGCGGCGCTCCTGCTCGATCAGTTGCTTGGCCACCGGATCGTCGGCGGCGGCCCAGGTGCCAGCAAGGCCAGCTTCGGCGGCACGCGCGCTGATCGGGCCGGCCAGCAGCGTTGTCTGGAACACAATGGCAAAAGCGGCTGAACTGCGGCGTTTCATGGACGTTTCCTCTCGGCCTTATGGCGGCGACCGGCGCGAGAGTAGATAGGCCGCATGGCGGGTCAACGCCCTTGTTGGTGCCGTGTTTGCGGGCGCTTTATTCCGCGTTGACCGCAAAAGTGCTTAGGATCACTTTGCCCGGCGTCGAGCCCGGATAACCGGTGATTCTGGCGGGTTTGGGCGAGGGATCGGCGATCATGGCGACTTTTAGCGGCCAGGCGGCCACGAACAACACGTTCACCGGCACGGCGGCGGCGGATACGTTTCTGTGGGCGGCGGCCGATCTCGACAATCTGGACCATGCCACCGGCGGCGGCGGCAGCGACCTGCTCAAGCTGACGAGCGCGGGCGCGCTGGCGGCCACGGCGCTGACGGGCCTATCCGGGATCGAGCGGTATCAGCTGGCGGCGGGCGGCAATGCGATCACGCTGACCAATGCCAATTTCACCGGCGTGACCGGCGCGAAGATCCTGATCAAGGGCGGCGCGGGCGATGATACGGTCAATGCCTCGGCGCTGACCGGCAAGAACGCCATCGACGTGACGGCAGGCGCGGGGCTCGACAGCTTCACCGGCGGGGCGGGGAGCGACGTGTTCCGGTTTGGCGCGGCGGACCTCAACGGCGATACGATTGCAGGCGGCGCGGGGCGCGATCTGCTGCTGCTGACCAGCGCGGGGACGCTGGGCGTTGGCGTGGTCGCAGGCATGCGGCCCGCCGATGCCCCGGCTTCGCGCATCCTCGGGGTCGGCGTTGTGTCACCGGCGCTGGCCAACCTGACCGGCGTGGAGACGATCCAATTCGCGGCGGGCGGCAATGATATTGTCTTGTCCAACAGCAACTTCACCGGCGTGGCGCACGCGAAGATCGTGGTGCACGGCAGCGCGGGCAACGACACTGTCAACGCTATCGCGCTGACCGGGGTGAACGCGATCGACGTGACCGCAGGTGCGGGCAACGACAATTTCATGGGCGGCGCGGGCCGCGACACGTTCCGCTTCAAGGCAGCGGACCTGTCGCACGATATCGTCCGGGGATTGACCGGCCGCGACTTGCTGCTGCTGACCACGGCCGGCGCGCTTGCCAACAATGCGCTCGATCACATGGAAGGGATCGACGTGATCAAGCTGGCCAAGGGCGGCAACAGCCTATTTCTGCTGGATGGCAACTACGGGCACATTCCCAGCCTCAGGATATCCGTGATCGGCGGCGCGGGCGATGACACGGTGAACGCCGGGAACCTGATCGGACAACTCGCCATCGACGTGCGCGCTGGCGGCGGCATGGACACGCTGACCGGCGGCGCGGGGCGCGATACGTTTCGCTTCAAGGTGGCCGATCTGACCGGCGATACGGTGCACGGCAATGGCGGGCTGGATCAGCTGCTGCTGGCGGATGGCGGCGCGCTGGCGGCGGGGGCGCTGGCAAATGTCGACGGAGTGGAGTCGATCCACTTTGCCAAGGCAGGCAACAGCATCACGCTGGCCGATGCGAACTTTACTGGCGTGACCAGCGGCAAGATCACCGTGATCGGCGGCGCGGGCAACGACAAGGTCGATGGGTCGTCGCTGAGCGGCGCGCATGCCATCGACGTGACGGCGGGCGCAGGTTCGGACGAACTGCGCGGCGGCGCGGGGAACGATACGTTCCGCTTCGATCCGGCGAACCTCGATCGCGACACCATCGTCGGCGGCGACGGGATGGATACGCTGGTGCTCACCCGCGCGGGCGCGCTGGCCGCCAACGCGCTGCAGCAGATGACGGGGGTCGAGACGATCCGGCTTTCGAGCGGCGGCAATGATATCACGTTGACCGACAACAACTTCCCCACCGGGCCCTCGATCACCGTGATCGGCGGGGCAGGGGCCGACCGGGTCGATGGCGGGACTTTGTTCGCGACCAACAGCATCAAGGTCACGGCGGGCGGCGGGCTCGATACGCTGATCGGCGGCGCGGGGGATGATACCTTCATGTTCCGGGCCGCCGATCTGGCGGGCGACACCGTATCGGGCGGGGCGGGCATTGACACGCTGAAGCTGCAGAGTGGGGGCGTGCTCTCCGCCAATGCGCTGGCCCATGTGACCGGGATCGACACCATCGACCTCGCAGCAGGCGGAAACGGGATCACGCTGACCGATGCCAATTTTGCCGATCCCCTGCTGTACCCCGAGATCGGCGTGGTCTGTTCGTCAGGCGATTGTACAATCGACGGCACCGCGCTGACCGGCAACAATGGCGTTTCCGTGCTCGCCGGCAGCGGGCTCTTCACCGTGTTCGGCGGCGGCGGCAGTGATTTTGTCACTTTCGACAGTACGCATGTCTTCCAGACGGGGGACCGCTTCGACGGTGGCGGCGGCGTTGATGCCATTGGCGTCGGCACTTCGATGAGCTTGCTGGGCAATGGGATTACCAATGTCGAACAGCTGCTCGCGCAAGGGGGAGCGGGCCTCTCGATCACGATAAGCGGCGAGAATGCGGCGGGTTTCCTCCTGTTTGGACGCAATGCGACCGACGGTCTGACCGACACCTACACGGTTGATCTCCGCGCCGACAGCACCACCGATCTTTCGCACCTCCAGCTCGCCAATGCCGATGCCGGCGATGCGATCAATGTGGTGAGCGCCAGCGACAACACAGCGGTAACGCTCTCGTCCGACATCGCGAGCTTCACCGGCAGCGCGGACAGCGACACGGTGAGCCTTGCGGCGGGCGCGCATTACCGCACTGGCGCGGTGATCGACGGCGGTGGCGGGGATGACCGGATCGTGTTCGATGCCGACGCCAGGACGCTCGAAGGCGGCGCGGGGAGCGATACGCTCGTGCTGCGCAGCGGCGAGACCGTCGATCTGTCGTTCGTGAACGGCGGCACCGTGGTCGGCACGACGTCTGTGCTCGATTTCGAGAACATAGATGCCTCGCAGTCCGCTGCGGCGGTCACGCTGACCGGGCGCAATGATGTCGCCAGCGTGCTGATCGGCACCAGCGGGGATGATCACATTTTCGCCGGGCAAGGCGGGGCTACGATCACCGGCGGGCTGGGGGCCGATACCCTGACCGGCTCGGCCGGCGACGACCGGTTCCACATCCGCTCGACCGCCGAAGCGCAGGGCGACACGATCAATGGCCTCGGCGGCGGCAACGGGATTGACGTGCTGGGCAACACCGATTTCTCGTTCACCAAGATCAGCAATATCCAGACGCTGTACCTCGCTGCAGGCGACGGCGCGGGGACATTCACCGGCGATGCCCTGACCGCGACCGTAACTGGATCGGAGGCGAAGGGGCTGACCGACTTGTTCGGCAACGGCTATTTTCCCGATTCGGTCGAGACGCTCGTGGTCAACATGGATTCCTATTTGCTCGACCTCTCAAACCTCCATTTCGCCTACTGGGGCGGCGGCGATCATGTGGTGATCAACGACACGGGCGCCGCCGATATCATCACCGGCACCAGCATGAACGACGTGATCCATACCAGTGGTGGTGGGGACCGCATCTCCGGCGGCGAGGGCGACGACCAGATCGGCTATGTCGTCGGTGCCACCGTTGCCATCGACGGCGGCAGCGGCACGGACACGATCGTGATGGAAGGCAGCGTCGCTTCGGGCAACGGGACCGTGGCGATTGATCTGCAGACCGGCAAGCTGACCGAGACGTTCGGCGGCAATGCGGTCCAGCGCGACGTGACCACGGTGGAGAACGTCGATTTCAGCGCCAGCGGCTATACCACCAGCATTACCGGGAACGATGGTGCGAACGTGCTGATCGGAGGAGACGGCAATGCCACCATCAACGGCGGGCTCGGCGCGGATACGCTGACCGGCGGCGCTGGCCTCGACAAGTTCGTGTGGAACAGCAAGCTCGAAGGCGGCGACACCATCACCGATTTCACGTCCGGTGCCGATACCCTCACCTTTGCCGCCGCGGCCTTCCCGGTATTCGGATCGTTCGATGCGGTGGCGGTCGACACCGGTTCCGGCACGGTGAACATCGCGGCCACAGATCTGCTTTTCGTTGGCGGACGGACTTTGAACTCGGCCACCGAAGTGCGGGCTTATGTCGATGGCCTGAAATCCCAGGGCTCGCACGGGATGTTCCTCCTCGCCACCGACACCCACGGCGATCATGTGCTGTATTACACGGGGGACGTGTCCGATAAGCCCGATCCCGGCGTGGACAATGCGTTCTACCAGATCGCCGATCTCGGTGCCGCCCAGTTGCAAGGCCAGAGCGACTTCGTGTTCATCTGAGGGGCTGCCGCGCGCGAGGCCATTGCCAAACCCGCGCTTCCCCGCTAATGGCGCACACTTCCGGCGGCGGCTTGCCCTTCGCCTGATTCCGCGCGGGAGGGTGCCTTGCACCCGTTTGACCGCTCACTCTGAGGCGCCCGCCTGATTCTTGGGCGCGCGCCAACAGGAAGAAAGGAGGTCCATCGTGGCCAAGAAGATTGACGGGTATATCAAATTGCAGGTGAAGGCTGGCGAAGCCAAGCCCTCGCCGCCGATCGGGCCGGCGCTCGGTCAGCGCGGTGTGAACATCATGGGTTTCTGCAAGGAATTCAACGCGGCGACTCAAGAGGTCGAGAAGGGCACCCCGCTGCCCACGATCATCACGGTCTATTCGGACAAGTCGTTCACCTTCGTGACCAAGACCCCGCCGGCCACCTTCCTCATCAAGAAGGTGCTCGGCCTGTCGTCGGGTTCGAAGGAGCCGGGCAAGATCTCGGCCGGCAAGATCACCCGCGCGCAGCTGGGCGAAGTGGCGCAGACCAAGATGGTCGATCTCAACGCCAACGACATGGACGCCGCTATCAAGATCATCGAAGGCTCGGCTCGCGCCATGGGCCTTCAGGTTGTGGAGGGCTGATCCGATGAAGGTGACCAAGAACCAGAAGTCGCTCGCGGAAAAGCTCGGCGATCCGATGAAGCAGTACAAGATTGATGATGCGATCCAGCTGCTCAAGGACCTCAAGCGCACCAAGTTCGATGAGACCATCGAAGTCGCGCTGAACCTCGGCGTCGATCCGCGCCACGCTGATCAGATGGTCCGCGGCATGGTCACGCTGCCTTCGGGCACGGGCAAGGATGTCAAGGTTGCCGTGTTCGCACGCGGCGACAAGGCCGAAGCCGCGCTCGCGGCTGGTGCTGACCGCGTCGGCGCGGAAGACCTGCTCGAGGATATGCAGAACGGCAACCTCGATTATGGCCGCGTGATCGCGACGCCCGATATGATGGGCATCGTCGGCCGCCTGGGCAAAGTGCTGGGCCCCAAGGGCCTGATGCCGAACCCGAAGCTGGGCACCGTGACCCCGAACGTGGCCGATGCGGTCAAGGCCGCCAAGGCCGGCCAGATCGAATTCCGCGTCGAAAAGGCCGGGATCATCCACGGCGGCATCGGCAAGATGAGCTTCTCGAACGAGGCGCTGCGCGCCAACTTCGATGCGTTCGTCGATGCGATCATCAAGGCGAAGCCGGCGGGCGCGAAGGGCAAGTACCTGCGCAAGGTCGGCATGTCCTCGTCGATGGGCCCGGGCATCAAGGTCGATACGGCCGAAATCCACGGCGGCTAATCCAGCCGACTTGGCAACAATGCAAAGGCCGGGAGAGGAAACCCTCCCGGCCTTTTGCTGTTCGGTTCAGAACGCCACCCAGGTAAACAGGCGCAGCGCATTGTTGTCGGCGGCATTGGCCCCGCCGCCGTCGTAGTTGTGGCGCGCACCGTCGAAGTGGCCATAGGCGGTGTATTGCGCGCCGACCCGCAGCGCGACCAGTGGTCCGAGCGGCGATGTGCCCGGCCCCCACGGCGTATAATCGACTTGCACCGTCGCCCCGTTGCTGTTGGGCCGCCCGCTGCCGCCATAGAGGAAGCTGTTGGGCGTGCCGCTGGTGGCGAAGACGCCGAGCGTCGCGCCCAGCTTGCTGTGCCAGTTGTAGGCCACTGCGCTGCGCCATTCATTGAGCGTGACATCGGCGCAATTGGAGTGCGCGAGCGCCAGCAGGCACGTGGCGTGAAGGCCCGCCTTTTCATGGACATAGCGCATGTCGATGGTGAAGGTATTGCCATTGGCTTCGGGTTTGAGCCACGACACATCGAGCCCCAGATCCGAATAGTGGTCGGTGCGCCCGGTGCTGCGGTCGCGGCCCGGATTGATCGCGGCTTTGAGCGCGAAGGCCCCCATCTCGAACGTGCCGCCGCCGATGTCCTTCTGATAGGCCACGCGGCCATAAGGGGCGAGGCCGTGGATATCCCCGGGCGCAGCGGGATCGGCCCCAAGCCAGTTCAGGGTGCCCGCCTTGGGCGAAGTATAGGCCCCGCCCTCCAGATAGAACGTGTGGTCGATCCAGCTGTAGGCCGTCAGCCCGAGCGTGTTCTGCGCGAGGCCCCCGTCGATCAGCGCCGCCGCGCCCGGCGTGCCCGAAACGGCGGTGTCGGTATAGGGCGCGCCCCAGGCGGGGGTGGTGTTCCACACGTCCTGCGTGGTCGGGCTGTTGTTGAGCGAGAGGCCGAACACGGCATCCTTGCCCAACACTTTGCCCTGCGTCACCGCGCGCAGATCGACGTTGTCCCACGACCAAGCGCGGCCAACGCCATCATACGTAACCTGCACGAAGCCGCCGAAATGCTGGCCGACCCCGCCCGCCAGAAACACGCTGCCCTGATCGAAGGCGAGGTTGTTGTTGGTGCTGAGGTGATCGGGCGCGGGCACCTGATCCTTGCGCGTGTGCGTGAACGAGCCGATCGCCATTGCGGCCAGCGGCACGTTGAACGGCTTGCTGCGCAGGGTGTAGCCGCCCAGCTTGAACTCGCGCCCGAACGGGGTGAGCTGCGGGCCGAACCCGCCGACATGGCAGGCCTGACAGGGCTGACCGGTCTGGTCGGCATAGCTCGGCACCGCCTGCGCGGGGCGGACAAGCGCGAGCGCAAGCACTGCGCCCGCGAGCGGCAGCGCGATTTGCGCCAGCAGGCGCGCCTTTTGCGGGGCGCTACGCGGCGCCTTTGTATCTTTGCTGTCCATGTGTGTTGCTCCTTGCCGTCGATGGCAAAGGGGTAACGCGGGCCGAGGGGGTTTGATTTGGCTGGGGTCAAATTAAGCGCAATTAACCCGGGTGTGGCTATTATGCCGCTAGCGCGACGGCCCGGCCCGATACGCCGGATCATGCGCGAACGGCAGCGGGGCGTCCTCGCGCAGGGCTTGCAGCACGGCGGCAAAGTCCGTCCGGCAGCGAAAGCCCAACTGCTGCTCGGCCAGCGCGGGATCGTAGACCCGGCCAAGGCTGGTCGGCAGCTGCCAGCCGCGCGCGGCAAACAGCGCTTCGGCATCGGGGAAGCGGTCGCGGATCAGCGCGGCGGCATCGCGCTTCAGCGCCTCCGCATCGCTGCGCGCGAACGGCGGCGGGGCGCTGATCACATAGAGGCCAAAGCCGATTTGCGGGGCCCTTTCCAGCGCCATGACATGCGCGGCGGCAGCATCTTCCACGGTCAGGCGGCGGTGCAGCAGCTCGATCGCCTTGAGGTTCTCCTCGTCCGTGCCGGTGGGGGTATCGTCATCCTCGGGGAAGAAGCGCGATGTGCGCAGCGCCACGCAAGCGAGACCGTGCTCCGCCGCATAGAGCCGGCACAGCCCCTCGGCGGCGAGCTTGGTCACGCCATAGATGTTGCGCGGGGCGAGCGGACCGGAGGTCTCGTCCAGCCAGACGGCGGCGTCGCCCGCCTCATCCCGGATCGCTTGGCTGATCATCAGCGAGGTGGTCGAAGTCATCACGAAGCGGTCGTGCCCCGCCTCCCGCGCGGCTTCGAGCAAGTTGAGCGTGCCCGTGACGTTCACGTCGACAAACGCCGAGACCGGATTGCGCGCAATATCGGGCTTGTGCAGCGCGGCGCTGTGGATCACCGCGTCGATGCCGAGGCCCATGGCCCGGTCCACCACCGCACGGCTGGCGACGCTGCCCAGCACGTGCGTGTCCGGCCCCGGCACCACATCGAGGCCGGTGACGGTGTGCCCGGCCGCGCGCAATGCGGGGGCGAGGAAGCGCCCCAGCCAGCCGGACGAGCCTGTCAGCAGCACGCGCATCACTGGCCTCCCGCAAGATTTGCCGGGGTATAACATTCCGCCACCAGACTGATGCCGCGCCCGTCGGCCAGCCGCAAGACCGCCTTGTGCGAGAGCACGGTGCCCGCCGGGCACTCCGCCGCGCGGCCCCGCCTGCTTTCCAGCCGCTCACGGTGGAAACCGAGCGGGCGGACCACGGTGCCGAACGGCGTATCGCTGGAAAGCAGCGCGGCGTTCATCGCGGGGGTGAGGCGCGCGGGCACGTACCAGTTCTTCGCGTCAGACAGCACCGCCGTGCCGCACAGCAGCCGGACATGGCGGAAGGCGACCGGCTCCTCCGCGCTGACGCCCAGTGCGGCGCGGGTGGCGGGGCTCGGGGCCTCGCTGGCGGCGCGGTCAGCCAGCGCGCGGATCGCGGCGGGCTTGGCGATACCGCGCGCCGCGCACCACTGGCCGAGCGCGGCGGTGGCGCTGTCGCTCGCGGCAAGCGTGCGTTCGAAGCGGCTGAGCGTGGGGGCGCAAGCGGATAGCGCCAGCGCAGCGCATGCCGCGCGTGCAGCCCGCCGGATCAGATGCCCCCCGGCACCGGGAAGCGGTTGAGCGCGACGAGCCCCTCGTCCAGCGCCGCAGCGCAGGCATCGAGCAGCGCCTGATCGGTCGAGCGGATCACGAAATTCGCGCCGACCTTGCCCTCGCGGAAGAACGGATAGCTGCCGATCTGGCAGCCCTCGTGCGCCTTCTCGGTCTCCCGCAGCAGGTCCGCCACTTCGCTTTCCGCCACCCAGCAGCCGACGGTGGCCGACAGCAGCGGCAAGCCGCCCTCCAGCGTGCCCGTCAGCCCGTCGAGCATCTGCGCGGTGATCCCCGGCACGCCCGCCATCAGAAACACATTGCCCGCCTTGATCCCCGGCGCGCCCGAAAGCCGATTGGGGATCAGATCCGCGCCCTCCGGCACCCGCGCCATGCGCAGCCGCGCCGGATTGAGCCCGCCGCGAGTGGCGTAGTAATCGGTCAGCACCTGCTCGGCGACAGGGTGGATCACCACCGGCACACCCAGCGCCTCCGCCACCGCGTCCACCGTGATGTCATCATGCGTCGGACCGATCCCGCCCGTGGTGAACAGATAATCGTTGCGCACCCGCAGCGCATTCACCGCCTCGATGATCGCGGCCATGTCATCGGGCACAACGCGCACCTCACGCAGCCGAATCCCCTGCACCCCCAGCCACGCCGCCACTTGCGCAATGTTCTTGTCATGCGTGCGGCCAGACAGGATTTCGTCACCCACCACGACAAGCGCGGCGGTCCAGATGCGGGAGGTTTGGGTCATGCCATGAGCGATAGCGCATTGGGTGCGGCGCGCAATGGGGCTTTGGGGGTGGGTGCATGACGGCAGCCGCAAAGCCCTCTCCCCCGCTCATCCTGAGCTTGTCGAAGGACAGGGAAGAGGGGATTTCGGCCAAGCTGACCTTGCTGAAGAAAAGAGCCTCCGGCGGGCATGGGCCATCGCCCTTGCAACCCCGAAATTAGCGGATTGTTGCACTTTTCTCCGTAGCCTCGCTTTGCGGGTTAAGTAAAGTGTCATCGGAAGGCTCGCTAAAAACACTGGAATTGCCTATCATACACAATCTGCATATGTGGGTCGTGTATTTACGAGGGTGAGCATGAGAAACCAGCTTTTCGCTATCTATGCCCTCTTGGCGGTGACCACACCGGCGAAAGCCAATTTTGTTGTCGTCCCCATTCAGGCTTCGGGATTGGCTTACGATCTATCGCCCAATAACTATGACAATAGCCCGTCAAACTATGAAAATAGTTCATCTAACTACAACAATAGCGCCTCAAATTACGACAAAAGTCCGATGAATTATGATAATAGTGCAACTAATTATGATAATGGACCTTCGGGAAAAAGGCGCTTGCTTCTTGAGAACGGCCGCCACATTGGATATTATAATTTTTCTAAGAAAGGTGTTTTGAACCTATACTCCCAAAGTGGGCGCGTAGCCTACATGCCTAGCGGCGGCAAAACACAGAGCTTTTTCCTGTCCGAGGGCAGTGGCTGGTGTGGCACGATCGGAAATGCAAATGGCCAGACGGTCATTGGTATGACACAGAGCTGCTTGTTGCAGTTTATGTCTGACCAATAGCGGTTTGCCCTAAACTGCTTTGATTTGGCGTCACGTTCGCACCCGCCGTTGGCGGGATTCCGAGCACACATCCATATCTCAACCCCCCGACTTCGCCGCCCCAATCTCCCTCACCCCCGTCAACGTAAGCGCCCCCATCCCCGGCAGCTCCACCCGCAATTCCAGCGTCCCGCCAGCCGCTGCCACGAAGTGGCGCAGGGTGAAGAGGTAGAGGTCGGTCTGGTGCTCGATCTTGAGCACCGAGGGTTGCTTCACGCCGAGGCTTTCGGCCATCTGCGCTGCGTCAGTTGGTGCAAGGCCTGCACCGAAACCCTCGTCATTCCCGCGAAGGCGGGAATCCAGAGCAGGAGCCGCTGCTTTTGCCGCACTGGATTCCCGCCTTCGCGGGAATGACGAATGGTTTTGTGCTGGCGCTGACTCATGGGATGCAAGGGCTGTGGCCCTTGCCCGCCGGAGGTTCTTTTCCTGTCAGCCATGCTTTGGGCGGACAGCCCCCTCGCCCAATCCTCTCCCCCGAAGGGGAGAGGGCCAGGATTACTCCGCCGCTTCCTGCTCCGCCGCCACGGCGGCTTTGGTGAAGCGCATGATGCCGTCGTCGAGGGGGTTGGTCTTGAGCCAGACTTTGTCGAACACATAGTCCTGGTTGAGCCGCCACGGCATTGTCGGCGCGTTCTTGGGCTGGATGGCGAGGCCGCGCTGGATGTAGCCGGAGGAGAGATCGAGCGGGGTGTCTTCGCCGAGCGTGTGATCGGGCGCGAGGTAGGGGG
>CAIKKO010000316.1 GCA_903828025.1 uncultured Sphingomonadales bacterium | reverse complement strand
GTGTTGCGCCGGGTGAAGGCGGGATCAGCCAGCACCGAGGCGCGCAGCTTGTTCTCGGGATCGAGATAGGCGCGGCGCACGCCTTCATCGACCACGTCCTGCAGGCTCCTGTCGCTTTCGAGGCGGCAATCCTGCCCCCATTTGACGAACACATTGACGATGCCGGTGTCCTGGCACAGCGGCCGGTGGCCTTCGGCGCACATGCGGCTGTTGGTGAGGATCTGCGCGATGGCGTCCTTGGCGGCGGGCCCGGCTTCCGCCTTGTAGGCCTCGCCCAGCGCGCGGATGTAATCCATCGGGTGGAAATAGCTGATGTATTGCAGCGCGTCGGCCACGCTTTCGATGAGGTCTTCCTCACGGATAATCGTCATGTCTGCCATCGCCGCTTCCTCCTGTGGTTTCCGGCCCGCCTGCCGCAGGCCCAATCGATGAACCGGGGTTTAGCCATCGACCGGCGTCATGCAAAGCGCTTGGCGCGCCCCGGTCGATATTCTAAGGGCCTGAGAGAACTTATGGTTCGGATTGCACTGGTGCCATGAGCGATGCGGTCTGGCTGACGAACGAGGGTTTGCATGACAGTAGTGGAAGAGCGCGCAGGTATGGCGGAAGCAGATGCTGGAAGCGCACGCCGCGCGATGGTCGATAGCCAGCTGCGCGTGAGCGGGATCAACGATTTGCCGATCCTCGCCGCGTTTCTGGCTGTCCCGCGCGAGGATTTCGTGCCCGAAGCGCGCCGCGCTGTCGCCTATGCTGATCGTGCGGTCGTGCTGGATGACGGGGCCGTGCTCGCCCCGGCACTGACGTATGGCCAGATGCTTACCGCCGCGCAGCCTGTGGCCGAAGACAGCGTCCTCGTGATCGGCGCGCCGGGCGGCTATCTCGCGGCGCTGGCGGAACAGCTGTGCGACACGGTCACGCTTTGCGCCGCGACCGGCGGCGAATGGGCCGCCAGCGGCGCGCATTCGCTCGTGCTGATTGATGGCGCGATCGAAGAGCTTCCGGCAGCGCTGGCGGGCGTGGTGGCCGCTGACGGACGGC
Source organism: uncultured Sphingomonadales bacterium (assembly GCA_903828025.1). Lineage (GTDB taxonomy): Bacteria > Pseudomonadota > Alphaproteobacteria > Sphingomonadales > Sphingomonadaceae > Novosphingobium. The sequence goes on along the minus strand of CAIKKO010000316.1, from coordinate 3,940 downwards.
TCGTCACCGGTATAGTGGAACGCGGCGTCACCCGGCTCGCGCTCGGCCGCAAGGTCGGCGATGCACTGGCGCTCACCGTTCTGGCAGAAGCCGATTTCGCCCCGCTGGCTGCGTTCGCGGCGCAGCCGAAGTGGAGCTTCTGAGCTTTATGACAGGCTTCCGAGTCCGCGGTTTTGCCACTGGCGTTGCGCTGCTGGCCATGGCTGCGGCGACCGCACCCGCAAGCGCTGACGATCTGCAGGGTGCATTGGCCGCAGCCTATGCGACCAACCCGGACCTTGCCGCAGCGCGCGCCAGCCAGCGCGCCACCGACGAAGGCGTGCCGATTGCCCGCGCTGCCGGTCTGCCAAGCCTTTCGGGCACCGCGACGTACACCGAATACGTGAAAAAGAGCGCCAACAGCTTCATCGCGCCGGATCGCGGGATTGATGCCAATGGCACGCTCTCGGTGCCGATCTATGCGGGCGGCGCGGTGAAGAATTCCGTGCTTGCCGCCAAGACGCGCGTCGAGGCCGGGCAGGCCGGGCTGCGCGGCACCGAAGCGGGCGTGTTCAGCCAGGTCGTCGCCGCTTACATGGACGTGATCCGCGATGCCGCGACCGTCGGGCTCAACCAGAACAACGTCCAGGTGCTCGAGGTCAACCTCAAGGCCACCAGCGACCGGTTCGAGATCGGCGACGTGACCCGCACCGACGTCGCGCAATCGAACTCGCGCCTCGCGCTGGCGCGGGCCGACTTGCGCAGCGCCGAGGCCGCGCTGGTGGCGAGCCGTGAACGCTATGTGCAGGTTGTCGGCAAAGCGCCGGCCGATCTCCAGCCGCCGCCGCCGCTCGCGGGCCTTCCGGCCTCGCCTGAAGAGGCCGTGCAAGTGGCGCTTGACAGCAATCCCGATCTGCTGGCCGCACGCCAGCGCAGCAAGGCCGCCGGTTTCGACGTGAAAGTCGCCGGGGCGGGCCGCATGCCCAAGCTCTCGCTGTTCACCACCGGGGACTATTCGGACTACCTCGGCTCGCTAGGTGGTGGCGCGGGCGGCACCGGATTTACCCAGATGCAGACCACTGCGCAGGCCGGGATCCGCGCGACCATTCCGCTGTTCCAGGGCGGCCTGCCCGCCGCGCAGCAGCGCCAGGCCCAGGCCACGGCCAGCGCGGCGCTGGAACAGGAGATTTCGGCGGAGCGGCAAGTGATCGCCTCGGTGCGTTCGGCCTATACCTCGTGGCGCGCGGCGAATGACGTGATCGCGCTTAACCAGACTGCGGTCGATGCCGCTGCGCTCAGCCTTGAAGGCGTGCGCGCGGAAAACACCGTTGGCAACCGCACCATCCTCAACATTCTCGATGCCGAGCAGGAATTGCTGCGCGCGCAAGTCGGCCTGGTCGCTGCGCGGCGCAATGCCTATGTCGCCGCGTTCAACCTGATCGCGGCGATGGGCAAAGCGCAGGCCGCCGATCTCGGCTTCGATTCCGCCACGCTTTACGACCCCGATGCCAATTACCAGCGCGTGCGCAGCCGCATGTGGGACTGGTCGTTTGATCCCACGCCCAGCGCCAAGTCCACGCGCACGGTTGACAGCCCCACGCAAACTGCAACAATTCCCGCGCAATCTGTGCCATAGCGGTACAGGCTTCGGTCATATCGAACTGATTCGCTTCAAGGCCAATTCGTTTCAAGGTGGTGGGGATTCGCATGCGGCAGGCTTCTGAACCTTCGGTCGAGGAAATCCTCGAATCGATCAAGAAGGTGATCGCACGCGACAATCGTGCCGAAGCAGCCCGCGAACGTGTGCGCCGCGAAGCTGTTGCCGAAAGCGCATCGGCGCAGCGCGCATCTGGCCCGGCACCCGTCCGCAATGAGGGCCCCGCTCGGATTGATGGCAATACCCCGTTCCTGAACCGCGATGTGCTCGATCTCAGCGAAGTGGCGGCGCAGATCCTGCACGAAGAGCGCGGGCACGAGAGCAGGAAGGTCGCAGAGATGGACGATGAGGACGAAGCGCCGCTCCTGCCCGAGACAACCACCGCCTCGATGCGCGAATCGCTGGCCGCACTGGCGATGATGTCAGCGCCGGGGGCGATGCCGCAGATCGTCCGCTCGGGCGAGACTTCGCTCGAAGGCCTCGTGCGCGAACTGCTGCGCCCGCAGCTCGCCGAATGGCTCGATCGCAACCTGCCGCCGATGGTCGAAAAGCTGGTCGCGGCGGAAATCGCCCGCATCGTCGGCAAGAAGGTCTGAGCGGCCCACGCGCTGCGATTGCAAGGTACCGGTATGGCCAGACCCGATCCCGCGCTGCTTGATCCGGCGCGCTACCCGTTTGCCAACGCCGTTACCACGCGCTTTGCCGATCTCGATCCCAACGGGCATATCAACAACGTGGCGATGGCCGCCGTGTTCGAAGATGCACGGCTGCGCTTTATCGCTGCTGTCGGCCTGCCGCGTAACACCGACAATGCACGCTTCATGGTCGCCAACGTGACCATCGATTATCTCGCGCAGGCTTACTATCCGCAGGGCCTTGAATGCCACGTCGGCGTGCTGCCCGGCGGACGCAGCAGCTGGAACCTGCGGCAATTGCTGGTGCAGGAAGGCCGTCCGGTCGCGACCGCGCTTGTCACCATCGTGTTCACCGATGGCGAGCGTCCCAAGCCGATCGACCCGGCGCTGCGCGAAAGGCTCGATGCATGGCTGATCCGGTAGACGATCCCCTCCAGCTTGCCCGCCGCGCGGTCGAAGGGCTGGGCGGTTTTGCCCCGCAACGCCACATTCTGCTCTGCGCCGGACCGGACAAGGACAAGTGCGCCCCGCACGAAGTGGGCGAGGAAGCGTGGAATTTCCTCAAGAAGCGGCTGGGCGAGCTCAAGCTGGGCGGGCCGCAAGGCGTGCTGCGCAACAAGGTCGGATGCTTGCGCGTTTGCGCGGCGGGGCCCGTGGCGCTCGTCTATCCGGACGGCGTCTGGTACCATTCCTGCACCCCGACAGTGCTCGAACGGATCATCCAGGAGCATGTCATCGGCGGCGTTCCGGTCGAGGAATACCGGCTGAACCCGCCGGATTGAGCGGCCGGTTCAGCTCTTCCAGGCGTCAATATGATCGTCGAGCCGGTTGTCGACGGCTTCATCGTGGCCCGTGCCGCTGGACAGAAACACAAGCCCCATCAGCGCCGCCATCAGCATCATCGTCAGGCTGATGCCCAATGTTGCGGCGATGTAGAGATGGATCGGCACATCGCCGACGACTTCGTGGAGGTAGGCAAGGCAGGCCGCCACGACACAGGCCGTGAACAGCGCCATCCAGCGCAGCAGCCGGAAATAGCGCGCCCAGGCGAATTCGGCATAGTCCGGATCGTCGAGCGGAGAGGGGCGGATCGGCTGGGCCATGGCGCGACCCATGCGCCTCGCACCCCGCATGTGGCAATGGCTTTCGCTCCTTGCCCTTTGGTGGCATGATCCTTTCGCGGGCGGCGTCCAAACGACCGTCCGGCGTAAAAAACAGGAGGATGCCATGACGATCGCCATGCTGATCGCTGGCCGTTCGGGCGAGGTGTGGCACTGCCACGCCGAAGACCGTGTGGCCGATGCCGTGGAAACTCTGGCGACGCGCCGCATCGGCGCCTTGCCCGTGACCGAAGGCGAAAACGACGTCGCCGGGATCTTTTCCGAACGCGACGTGCTCTATGCGCTCAAGACCCACGGGGCTGCCGCGCTGGAGATGAAAGTGCGCGACGTGATGACCGCGCCAGTCATCTCGGTCTCCCCCTCCAGCACCGCGCTTGAAGCGCTGGGCCTGATGACCCGGCGGCGCATCCGCCATCTGCCGGTGGTCGACAACGGCCAGATGATCGGTTTCATCTCGATCGGAGACCTCGTGAAATTCCGCATCGACCGGATCGAGGCCGAGGCGGGAGCGCTGCGCGAGTATATCCAATCAGCATAATGTTTAGATC
>CAIKKO010000315.1 GCA_903828025.1 uncultured Sphingomonadales bacterium | reverse complement strand
GCGACCATTTCGCACAGCTTCAAGGGCGGCGGCTTCAACGACCAGATCGGCGGCTTCCACCCGTTCGTGAAGGCGGACGGCAGCGATGATAACGCCGCTTTCGCCGATGCCGCATCGGCAACTCGGCCCGAAAAGGCCACCAGCTATGAAGCCGGGATCAAGGCCGAAATGCTGGACCGCAAGCTGCGCTTCAACCTCACCGCATTCTATGTGAAGTACACCGACCAGCAGAAGCAGATCGTGGTGCCGGTCGTTGTGGACGGCAAGCAGAATCAGGTGACCCGCTTCTTCAACGCAGCGTCGTCGCATGTGAAAGGCATCGAGGCAGAAGCGACCGCCGTGCCGGTGGACGGCCTGACCTTGCGCGGGGTGCTCGGCTATCAGAGCGGCAAGTACGACGCCTATGTCACCCCGCTGCCAGCCGGTTACGACCTCACCACTGCAGAGCTTGACCGCCTGCCCAAGTGGCAGTGGACAGCTTACGCCAACTACGATCTTCCGATTGGCAAATACAAACTGTCGGTCAACGGCGATATCAACTACGTGGCCGAAAACCTGTTTACCCAGTCGATCACCAGCCTTGCCCAGAACACCCATCTGAACGCCCGGACGCTGATCAACGCCTCGCTCACGCTCGCTGAAGTCGATGACAAGTATTACGTGCGCGTGTTCGGCCGCAACCTGACCGACAAGCGCTATCGCACGGCGTCGCAGATCGTCGGTGGTCTGTGGTCCAACAGCCAGTTCGGCCCGCCGCGCTTCATCGGCGTCGAGATTGGCGCGAAGCTGGGCCAGTCGGTCAACTGATGATGAAGACCGGCAGCCTGTGGCTGGCAGCAGCCATTGCCGCCGTGGTTCTGGCCGCTGGGAGCGCAAGCAGCGCTTCCAGCGGCCCGGCCGCCCCTCCCGCCAAGCCGACCGGTGCGGGCGAGGCCATTCGATCCACCGACGAGCTGCAATCGCGCGGTGGTCCGACGATTGACGTCGAGAAGCACCCCGGCAAGGCGCTGTTCGAGGCGAACTGCGCAGGCTGCCACAATGGCGGCGTTCCCAAGGCCCCGCAGCAGGTCTGGCTCGAAATGATGGCGCCGGACGCCATTCTTGCCGCGATGAACGGCGGCATCATGAGCCAGCAGGCCGCCGCGCTTTCCCCCGTCCAGCGCCGCGAAATCGCCGAATATCTCGTGCGCACGCCGCTGGCCGATTATCGCCCGCCCGCGCAGCCGCCGATGTGCGCTGCAGAGGCGGCCAAGTTTGATCCGGCCTCACCGCCCGAGGCCATTGGCTGGGGCCATGACAACCGCCGCTTCGCCTCAGCTGCGCAGGCCGGCCTTGCCGCAGCGGACGTGCCCGCGCTCAAGCTCAAATGGGCGCTCGCCTATCCCGCCGCGCAGCGCGCGCGTTCGCAGCCCACGGTCGGCTGGGGCGCGATCTTTGTCGGCAGCCAGGACGGCACGGTCTACGCGCTCGACATGGCGAGCGGCTGCACCCGCTGGCGCTTCCGCGCCTCGGCCGAAATCCGCACCGCGATCGTGGCCGATGCGGCGACCAAGCGGCTCTATTTCGGTGACGTGCTGGCGCGCGCCTATGCGCTTGATGCGATGACCGGCACGCTGGTCTGGAAGTCCAAGGTCGACGATCACCCCAACGCCACCATCACCGGCACGCCGATGCTGGCCGGGGGGCAGCTGTTTGTGCCCGTATCCTCGCTCGAAGTGACAGCCGCCGCCAATCCGGCCTATCCGTGCTGCACGTTCCGCGGCGCGGTCGTTGCGCTCGATCCCGCGACCGGCGCGCTGCACTGGAAGCAGACCACCGTGGTCGATGAACCGCGTCCCCAGGGCAAGACTAGCGTCGGCACACAGATCCTCGGCCCCTCCGGTGCGCCGGTGTGGAACAGCCCGACCTATGACCCCGCGACCGACCGGCTCTATTTCGGATCGGGCGAGAACTATTCGACCCCGGCGGACGGCAATTCGGACGCGGTCCTCGCCGTCGATGCCAAGACCGGCAAGCGGCTCTGGACCACGCAGCTGACCAAGGGCGATGCCTGGAATGTCGGCTGCATGATGGGCAACGAAAATTGCCCGGTCGAGAAGGGGCCGGACCTCGATGTCGCGGCCTCACCCTTGCTGGTGCCGCTGGCTGGCGGGGGAGCGATGCTGGTCGTGGGCCAGAAATCGGGCGGGGTTTACGGCCTTGATCCGGCAGACGGCCAGATCAAGTGGCACACCGTGGTGGGCCATGGCGGCACGCAAGGCGGCGTGCACTTCGGCATGGCGGCAGAGGGCGGCACCGTGTTCGTGCCGGTCAACGACATGGCCGATACGCGCGATGGCCGGATCTATGACGCGGCCAAGTCCGGCGCGGGGCTGCATGCCATTGATGCCGCCACCGGCGCGGAGCTCTGGAAAGTCCTTGCCGACAATGTCTGCGCAGGGCGCGCCAATTGCGATCCGGGCATTTCCTCAGCCGTCAGCGCGGTTCCCGGCGTGGTCTTTGCCGGGCATCTCGATGGCCGCTTCCGCGCTTATGAGAGCGCTACGGGCAAAGTGCTGTGGTCGGTCGATACCACGCGCGAAGTCGCGGCGGTCGGCGGCGTGACGGGGCATGGCGGCGGGATGAGCGGGCCGGGACCGGTCATTGCCAAGGGCAATGTCATCGTGAACTCAGGCTACGGCCTCTATTATCATGCGCCCGGCAACCTGCTGATGGTGTTCACGCCGGGCGGGAAATAGGCAGCGCGAAGAGGGGGCGGCCTCAGGCTGCCCCCCGCTTTTCCCTCAGGCGGCCCCGCCGATATTGAAGTAATCGGGAATGCCTGCGGGCCAGTTGACGCCCCACTGGTTCTGGCCGCCATCGACCGTGACCACTTCGCCGGTGATGAACTTGCCGCTCGGTGCCGCCAGATAGATCACGGCCTCCGCCACATCCCACGCATCGCCGCGCTTCTGCATCGGATTGGCGAGGTGGAAGCGGGTCAGCGCCTCGTCCGGGTAGACCGCGAAGCCTTCGGTTTCGACAATCCCGGGCGCCACGCAGTTCACGCGGATATTGTGCGGGGCCCACTCGGTCGAGAGCGTCTTGGAGAGGTAGATCACGCCTGAACGCGCGGCGCAGCAGTGCGCGCTTTGCGGCATCCCGCGCTCCACCGTGGCGACGATATTGACGATATTGCCCGCCGCCCCCGCCGCGACCCAGCGCTTGGCGGTTTCCTGCATCATCCACCAGGTGCCGTTGAGGTTAAGGTCCATCACCGCGAGCCAGCCCTTGCGGCTGAAGTCGATCGCGTTCTGCGGGAACTGCCCACCGGCATTGTTGATCAGCGTATCAATCTGGCCATATTCGGCCAGCACGGAATCGAGCATCTGCTCGACCTGATCGGGATCGCGGATCGACATCGGCACCGCCATGGGGCGGCGGCCGACAAGGCGCTCGATGGCATCCTGCGTCGCCGTCAGCTTTTCCGCCGTCCGCGCGCAGAGCACGACATTGGCACCGAGGCGGCTGGCCAGAAACGCCATCGCCTTGCCCATGCCCGTGCCGCCGCCCGAGATGACGATCGTCTTCCCCGCGAGCAGGTCGTCGCGATAAACCGTCGGGTGCGCAGCCAGTTCGGCATCGGTAAAGCCGAAGCGCGGACGCTGTTCTCCGTCGGCTACGCCATCGCCCCCTGGTTCAACATCGACGTGCGCGTTCATTTCGTCTCCACCCAATCCTTGAGCACCGGCGTGACGCGAAGCTCTGCCGGAACGCGGTTCACGCCGATCCGGCGGTCGAGTTCCTCATGCCAGTGATAGATCCGGCGCTCCTGATAGTTGAGCGGTATGCCCTTGAAGCCCGGACTTTCAATCGATTCCTGAATTTGCGGCGCGAACTGCGTATCCTCGAACAAGATGCGCTCGAAATTGTCGATCCGTGTCTGCCACAGCGGGCTCAGCCCTTCTTCGCCGACCCTGGGCGAGAACCAGTGACATTCGATCTGCATCGTGCGCGCGGTGCGCGGCCAGAACACCAGCATGGGCAGCCCGGTCGCCGCGGGCGGCATCACGATATTGGGATAGATGTTGTAGCTGACATTGTTGTCGCGCGGCATCTCGGTGACGGTCGGGATCACCGGCATGCCCTTGGTGCCCGGATCGGTCCAGTCGGGCCGCCGGTTGGGCGTGGTCATGCGCGAATGGCCGCCCGGCCAGAGCGTGATCGTGGTGCTGCGATGATCAAGGAAGCGGTCCACGGTAGATTGGTGGATCGACTTCAGGTGATAGACCTCAAGGAACGCATCGAGCAGCACTTTGACATTGCAAGCCACGTCATAGCCGCGCGAGTTCACCAGCGTGAGGTTATCGAGCTGGAACTGCTCCATCTCCCCCGCCACGGGCCCCAGCGATTCGATCAGCGGCGGCGCGCCGGGATCTTCGTTGATGAAAATCCAGCCGCCCAGCATCTCGCACCGCACCGGGATCAGCGAACGGCAGCTGAAATCGAAATCGACGAAATCGCGCTTGTCGCGGATCGCGGTGAGCTCGCCGGTCAGCGTGTAGCTCCAGCCGTGATAGCCGCAGACAAACCCGCGCGAATTCCCGGCATCTTCCTTCACCAGCGGCCCGCCGCGATGGCGGCAACTGTTGTAGAACGCGCGGACAGTGCCCTCCAGATCGCGCACGATCAGGATCGGGCTGCCGGTATTGCGGAGCAGGAACCAGCTGCCCGGCTCCCCCACCTGATCCTCATGCCCGGCATAGAGCCAGCTGCGCTTCCACAGGCTGACATGCTCGAGCGCCAGAAAGTCGGCATCGACATAGCGGCCGCTGGGAATATCGGGGAACTGCGGAAAACCTTCGGGCGGCGCGGTGCGGCCGGACTCATAGGCCATCCCGGCCCTGATCTGTTCGGTTGTCGCGGCGTCCAAGACGGTGTTCCCTCGCTGGCTATAGTCCTCTTTACCAGCCGCAGCATGAAAAACAATCATGTTTGACTTTTTTATCGCAACGGCTGGCGCTCCGGGTTAAAGGCAGGCAAGCACACGGGACTCGCCGATGGATCATGAAATGCACCTCGACCAGCAAGGGCTCCGCTGACCATGGCAAACGTGCGCGTCGCCGCGCTTGACGACATTCCGGTCGGCACCAACCGCGCCTTCGAGGTCGGCGGGCGCTCGATCCTGATCGCGCGCACCAGCCACGGTGTCTTTGCGGTCGACAACCAGTGCAGCCATGCCCTGCAACCGCTGGAAGGCGGAAAAATGAAGGCGGTGCATATCTTCTGCCCGCTCCACGGCGTCCGCTTCGATCTGCGCGACGGCAGCCCCACCGGCAACACCACGCGCATGAAAATCCGCACTTGGCCCGTCTCCATTGAAGGCGATCAGATCATGCTGGGAATCGATCTGCCATGAAGCGACTGCTCCACATCAACGCCAGCCCGCGCGGGACACGCTCGCGCTCGGGCATGATCAGCGCGCAAGTTCTGGCCGGGCTCACCGCAGCCAGCCCCGCGCTCACCATCGAAACCATCGACTTGTTCGATGCCGATCTGCCGCCGTTCGACGCGCAGGCGATCGAGGGGCGCTACGGCCTGCTGATGGGCACACCGGTGCCGCCCGAGCAGGCCGCAGCGTGGGACAAGCTGCGCACTATGGCGGCGCATTTCCTCTCGTTCGATGGCTGGCTGCTGTCAGTGCCGATGTGGAATTTCGGCCTGCCCTACCGGCTCAAGCACTATATCGACCTGATCACCCACCCCGGCATGACCTTTCGCAACGATGCCGTGGGCCAAGTCGAAGGGTTGGCGGCGGGGCGCACCGCGATCATCGTCGCGGCGAGTGCAATGCCATTTGGCGCGATGCCCGCCATCGACGGGCTCGATTTCCAGCTGACGTATCTGAACGCGTGGCTCGGCTTCATTGGCGTGACCGACATCCATGCCGTGCGCGTCGCGGGCACGTTCGGCCCCGATGAAGCCGTCGCAGCGGTCATGGCGAAAGCTGCGGCAGATGCCGCTGCGCTCGTCACTCAGCTCGCGGCGCGGGCTGCTGCGGTATAAACCAGATTGATGCTGGTAAAGGTCACGACCTCGGCCCCAGTCTGGTTGATCATCGCATAGCGCGTCAGCGCGGTGCCGCGCGGCTTGCCGCTGTGTGAGGGTTCGAGCGAGGTGATCTCCGACGTCACATAGACCGTATCGCCCGCCCGCAGCGCCGTCTTCAGCCGCAGTTCGTCCATGCCCACGCCGCAGACGAAATCTATATCGCCGTTGATCTCGTGATCCAGCTGCCGCCAGATCGCGAGCACGTGAATGCCGCTGGCGATCACCTCGCCGAAATGCGACTCGCGCGCGGCTTCAACATCGCTGTGGAACCACTGCGGATCGTAGAGCCGACCGAAGGCGATAATCTCGTCCTGCGTGATCGTGCGGCTCGGCGAGCGCTTTTGCTCGCCGACCGCCAGATCCTCGAACGTGCGCGGCGGCCGTATGTGGTTCCGAATCAAGCCGCAACCTCGCGCGCCGGGACCATGCACACGTCGTCCAGATCGAGCACATGCGTCAACCGGCCAAGCGCCATCCACGCACCGATGCAGAACGTCATGTCGACGATCTCCGCATCGCTGAAGTGCGCGTGCATCGCCTCCCAGAAGGCCTCGTCGTGCTTGAGCCCTTTCGGCGCTTCGCCCATCCGCCCGGCATACTGGATGATCAGCCGCTCGCGCGCCGAGAACCCTGACCAGGTCGGCTCAGGTCCGATCTCGGCATAAAACTGCTCGTCCGGCGCAGCATCGCCCCGCGCGCTGACGGCCAGCAGCGGATCGACGCCCGAATTCGCGAGATACCCCGCCAGATCGCGCGCCGAACGCATGCCAAGGCACAGCGCACAGCCGTTGATTTGCGCAGTACGCATCCGCGCGGCCTCCAGCTCGCGCAGGGACATCAGCGACTTGGTATAGACCGCCTGGATATAACTGCCCGCCCCGCCCGCGATCTCGGGCGCATAGTGGCTCCAGACATAGGCCGAAGGATCGGCGGCATAGCTCTCGGGCACATGGACTCGCGGCACGGCATCTTCCTCTCGCTGTTTTGCGGCAGACTGTAGCCGCCCTGCGCCGGATTGGAAGCAGCCGAACGGCTGGCATGGGCGGCGCAAAGGACCAGCTTCCCGTTGACGGAAACGGCAGCCCGCGCGAAGGCGCATGGCATGACCGAAGCAACCACCCCGGAAACCGATCCCGCCGCGCTTGTCAGCGCCCTGCTGCGCCTGCTCGATGTGGCCGACAAGGGCAGCGACCGTTTCGAAGGCGCGCGCAAAGTGGGCGGCGTGGGCCGCGTGTTCGGCGGGCAAGTGATCGCGCAGGCACTCGCCGCTGCCGAGCGCACTGTTTCGCCGGACCGGCCGGTGCACTCGCTCCACGCCTATTTCCTGCGCGGCGGCAGCGAGGATTTCAGCATTGATTTCGAAGTCATGCGCGATCTCGATGGCGGCAGCTTCGCCAATCGCCGCGTGGTCGCCAGCCAGCCGGGCACTTCGCAGGAGGTCAGGCCGATCCTGACAATGAGCGCCTCGTTCCACAAGCGCGAACCGGGCGCCGCCCATGCCGATGTCATGCCGCAGGTGCCCGCGCCCGAAGACTTGCGCAGCGAGGCCGAACTGCGCGCCGAATTTTCCGACCGCGTGCCCGAAGCCTATCGCCGGATCCTGCTCGCCCCCCGCCCGATCGAGCAGCGGCCGGTCGAAGCGCGGCACTGGATGGGCGCAGAACCGCGCGAACCGCTATCGCACACGTGGTTTCGCGCGGTCGCGCCGCTGCCCGACGATCCCAAGATCCACCGCGCGGTGCTGGCGTATGCCAGCGACATGACCTTGCTCGGCACGGCCACGCTGCCCCACGGCCTCAGCTGGACCAAGGGCAACCTGATGAACGCGAGCCTCGACCACGCAATCTGGTTCCACGACGATATCCGCGCCGACGAATGGCTGCTTTACGTGTGCGACAGCCCCTGGGCAGGCCGTGCGCGCGGTTTCGCTCGTGGGCGCATTTTCGCGCGTGACGGGCGGCTTCTCGCCAATGTCGCGCAGGAGGGGCTGATCCGGTCGCTTTCCCGGCAGGATTGAACCGCCGATCTGAAGCTCAGGGTTTGGCGGGGCAGCCGATCAGGCTTTCCAGCAAGGTCTGCCCGATGAGCGATTCGCTCACCATGGTCAGCAGCTTTTCGGTATTGCCCGATTCCGCCAGCGAGAGCGCAATGGCATCGAAGGCGTGGCACCGGTCCGGCGTGGTGCTCCCCGCGCCATAGCGGTTGCCCAGCATCGTCATGTAGCGCTCGAGCGGATCGCCATGGCGGGCCGGGGGTGCGGCCGAGGATGCCTTCGGCGCGGCCCCCTTTGCTCCGGGCGCGCGCATCTGTTCGGCCAGTGCGGTCATGAACGTGCGAACCCGGCTGCGGGCACCTTCGAACACCGCGCGATGTTTGGTTGCCATGGTATCGAGGTGGTCGACAAACGGCACGCCAACCCGATCGCAGCGCAGCGCGACGTCCATCATCATCGTCTGGAACTCGATCAGCCTGGCGGCTTGCGCCGTCGGCCCATCGGGACAGGAGACCGCCGCCGCTGCGGGTTGCGCCATCGCCAATGCAGCCGCCAGCATGACCAGCGAGCCGCCCCGCCGTGCAGCCAGTGCGCTCACTTGGGCGCTTCGCACGCGATGATCGGAACCGCCATCAGCGACTGAAAGGCGTTCACCAGAATCGACTGCGCCGAGAATGCCGCAGCCGCCACGGGGCTATAGGCCCGTGCTTCGGCCGCAACGGCATTCTGCGGATTCGCACCGCCGCTGAGCTGGTTGCGATCATACAAGTCCTGCAACTGGTGCAAATAGGCGATCGCGGCGTCGTTGTTGCGCTTCGCCGCCTCGAGCGCGGTAATATAGGGACCGTCATGATAGGCGTTGCGCGCTTCGGCCGAGCAGAAGCTGGACGGCAGGGCCAGACCCGCAATGGTGGCGAGCGGGGGGCGCGGCGGCAGCGCGAAACCGGCTGGCAGCTGACCGACCGCAATCGGGTGCGGATCGTTGGCCGGCCCGGCTGTGGCCGAAAGCGCTGCAGCGTCGGGCACCGGCACGGTGACCGGTGCCGATGTGGTGAAGCCGGGCGCAGCGGGTGAGGTGCCGGTGCTTATGACAGCATTGGGTGCTGGCTGCGGTAGCGCAGTCAGCCCAGCCGCATCAGTCGCCGACGGCAGGGATACAGGCTGCGAAACGGGGGGAGCAACCGGTGACGTGCTCTGCATGCCCGGACGCTGGCTGTCGCCCAGCGCGCCGAGCAGGCGGCGCAGGGCCGCGCTATTGTCGCTCTCAGTCGCGGGTTCGGTCGGCACGGCTGCCGTCACGAAGGGCGCGGGATCGGGGGCAGCTGGCACCGCCGTGCGCGCGGAACCGGGGGTCTGCCTGACGCTGGCGGGGGTTAGACTGGCCCGCGCATCGGGCGGGGTTTCGGAATCGGTTGAGGCCGGCCGCCGAACTCGGCCCGAGGTGGCTGTCGCTACCAGCGGGCGCCGCGTCAGCGACGGGTTGGGAGTGGGTTCAGAATTTGATTCCGGGGCCTGTGCGAGGGTGGGGGCCGCAATCTGAACGGGAGGTTGGACCAGCGGCTGGACCGGAGTCTGGGCCGGAGTTTGGGCTGAAATCTGGGCTGGCGGCGGAGCCACGGTGGGAGCCGGTGCGGGCGTGATCGTCGAGGTCAGCGGGGGCCGAACCGGATCAACCGTACCCGACGAAGCCGCGATGGCCTGTCGCAGCTTGACCAGCTTGACCCGGGCAACTTCGGCGAAAGTCCCGTTGGGGTACCTGCTGAGATACGCTTCATAAAGCGCCGGATCAGTGCCGCTGTCGACCGATTGCCAGAACACCATCTCGAACTGCGAGCCGACTCCGGTGGCAACGGAATTCTGGGCCGGACCTTGCGCACGCGCAGCGGGAGCGGAAGCCAGCAGGACCGCAGCAACCAGATACGACAACGCTTTGGGCACCGGCAGATGCAGTGGCCTTGACCAGCTCCGCGCTGCCATGGATTCGAACGAAATACCCTCCACGCCGTCCCTCGCATCGGCCATCGCTACGCTGCGATGCGGAATCGCCCTAACATAGACCTGTCTCGATTCGAAGCGGCGACCGGTGCAAACCACGAAAAATGCGCCAAAATGGCCGCCCAGCGAGAAGTGGGGTCGGTTGAAAGCCGCTGGCAGGCCGCTTTACTGGCGCTCGTTACTGCGCGCTGGCCATGCAGGTGCGCAGCGGCACTGTCATCAGCACATCGAATTGGCGCACCAGCGCCGCCTGAGCGGAATAGGCCCGCGCCGCTTCGCCCTGATAGGCACGCGCCTCTGCGGCAATAGCGTTGAGCACGGCCGTGTCGCGGCCAAGCTGGCCGCGATCATAGGTCTGCTGCAACTGGCGCAAATAGGCGACAGCGGCCTCGTTGTTGCGCGTCGCGACCTCCACCGCCGGGCGATACGACGCGTTATGGAAGGCATTGCGCGCATCGTTGCTGCAGAAATAGGCCGGCATGATCACGTCCGGCACGGGCAACATGATCGGACGGGCTGAGGCATAGCTCGCTGCGGCGGGCGACGGTGCGGGCGCCTGAGCCGCCGCCATCGCCGGTACTGGCGCGGAGGCATAGACAGGTGCCTGCGCTGCAGCGGCCGTCGCTCCAGCCGGTGCGGGCTGGACCGGAGGCGCGGGCGTCACCATCGGAGCCGCCGTAGCCGCTCCAGCATCCTGACTGCCGCGCAGCTGCGCCAGCAGCCTGGTCAGCGGCGAACTCTGGGCCGGATTTTGGGCCGGACTCTGGTCTGCCGCCGCAACCGATGCGTTGGCGGGCAGCATTTCTGCCACCTGCGGGGCCGTACCCGTGGCCTGACCGGGCGCGACACTCGGCGTGGCGGCGGTCACGACAGCGGGAATCGGAGCCAGCGCCGGGGCTGCCGCAACCGCCGGGGCGACGGCTGGAATGGGGGCCGGAACCGGTGCAGCCAAGGGCGTGGAGGGTGCGGCTTGCTGGGCAGCGGGCTGGACCGTCAGCGCACGCTGCATCGCCGCGATCTTGGCGCGAGCAAGGCCGCTGAAGGTGCCGTCGGGATACTTGGCGAGATAGGCTTCATAGGCCGCCGCATCGTCGTTCCCGGTCAGCGATTGCCAGAACGCCAGCTCGAAGGCCGAGCCCACGCCATTGGCCGATGCGCTGGCCGGGGCCGAAGCCGGGGCCGCAGCGGGTGCAGGCTGCGCTGTCGCCAGCGCCGGGGTCAGCGCTTGAGACAGGCCCAGACCGATCATTGCGGCGAACATCAGCTGGCGGCCCGGCGCTGCAATCTGCCGCTCGTGTGCATTCCATGTCGTGTGCCATGTCGTGTGCATCGTCTGCTCCCCATGTGTCAGGCGGGCGCGGTCCCGTTAGGCACCGTGTCTGCCATCGCGGCCGCGCTCAAACCTTTAACGCCGTCCCCACTGTGATCGGTTCTGCCAACGATTGGTGGACGACCACCCAAGGGGTGCAGTTAACCTCAAACTTACCGTGATTTTCATCTGACGCCGGACTTGGGCTCCTCAGTTCTCCGCAGCGCAGGCCATTTCGTCGAGCTTGGGGCGTGCGATCAAAACTTCGGCCACTTGGGCCAGCAGCCTGACATCGGGCACTTTCGCCAGCTCACCCGCAACCTGATCGAGCGTCTGGCACGTGCCGAACGAGGTCGCGCCGCCGCCATAGCTGTTGCCGAGGATCGTGGCGTAACGATCGAACCCGCCGCTGTGCACATCGAAATCGTTGCCGCCGAGGTAGTGGCGCAGCCGCGTCGCGGCCTGCCCGAACGGGGCCTGATGCGCGTTGACCATGCCCTCGTAAGACGAGCGCATGTCATAGCCGATCCGCCCGCAGCGCAGCGAAACGACCATCATCATCGTCTCGAACTGATGGATCTGCGCGGCGGTCGCGGTCTGGTGGTCGATGCAGGCGGCCTGTGCGGGGCCAGCGAGCGTGAGGCCGGCGAGCGCGAGCGTGGCGGCAAAAGCGTGGAGCGGGCGCGTCACTGGATCGCTCCGCACGAACCGACGGGTGTGTTCATGATGTCCTCGAACTGGTTGACGAGCGCGTCGTGGATGGAACCGGCAGCGCGGGCCGCACGGGCGAAATC
The DNA here is from genome assembly GCA_903828025.1 of uncultured Sphingomonadales bacterium. GTDB lineage: Bacteria > Pseudomonadota > Alphaproteobacteria > Sphingomonadales > Sphingomonadaceae > Novosphingobium. Next base: position 1,816 of record CAIKKO010000315.1, on the reverse strand, counting down.
GCGGGCTTCAGCGGCAACCGAAGCCTCGGACGTGCTGTCGCCATTGAGCTGGTAGTTGTCGTAAAGCGTGCGCAGCTTGCGGACATAGGCGCTGGCCACTTCGGCATTGTGCGCGGCGATGGCGAGCGCGGGCTGATAGACCCCTTCGGTAAACGCGCTGCGCTGCTCGGCCGAGCAGAAGCTTTCGGGCAGCGCCACTTCGGGCATCGCCATGAGGCGCGGGCGCAACGGCATGCTCACCTCTTCCTGCAGCCCGTATTGGGTGCCGGGGGTTTCCTGCGAGCGCACAAGCTGGCCGAGCATGATGCCGAGCGGCGAAATCTGGTTCGTGACATCGGGCATTTCGACCGAAACCGCCGCAGTCGAAGCCACGGGCCGCGAAACCACGGCACGCATGAACTGCGCCTCGCGGGCATAGCGGCGCGAGCGACTGGGCGGCGCATAGGCAGCCGCCTGCCGCTGCACCGGCGCAGGGGCATATGCGGGCTGCGGCAGGACCGGTTCGGCGCGGGCAAGCCGGACCGGAGCGGCAGGTGTCACCTGAGACGCAACGGCAGCCCTCAGGGCATCGGCGGTGGGCAGCGCGGCAGGCGCAGCGCCCAGCGCGGCCAGCATGACGGGCGAGGCGATGGGAGCGGAGGCAACGGGAGCGGGCGCTTCCGGAACCGGCGCGGCGAGTGCCAGCATCGGAGCCGGCGTCGGCATGGCGGGAGCCACGAGCGTGGGGGTCTGCGGAGACGGGGTCACAAGCGGCGACGTGCGCGCTTCGCCGGAGAGCGAGGCGAGCAGCGCGGCGCTGGCCACCGGCATGGCTGCGGCGTTGCCGAAGAGGTCGTGCGCCGCATCGCTGGCCGACGGCGCGAAATGGAAGCTCGGCGCAGCCATCGGCGCGGAAGGCGCGGCCAATGCGGTGACCACCGGACTGTCAGCCGGGATCGGCATTGTCGCGGAGGGCGGCGGCAGAACGGCGGCAGCGGCGGCCTGCACCGCCTCGGCCGTGCGCTGCGCAGCGGCAGCATCGCGCAGCGCGCTCGCCGCGCCGGGGTCTGAGGCAAGCGGGCTGGTCCGGGCCTGAGCGACCGGCTGCCCGAACTGCTGGCCGAACTGCGGCACCGGCAGAGGCACCGCGGCAGTCGGGGCGGCAACCTTGTGCTGGCTCTCGACTTTCACATGCGCAATCGCGGCAAACGTACCGGTGGGGTATTGCTTGAGATAAGCCTCATAGAGCACCGGATCGTTGCTGGCGGAAACGGCCTGCCAGAACGCCAGTTCAAACGGTGTGCCCGGTTCGGTTCCGGCCTGCGCCGAAGCGGCAGGGACAAAAAAACCGAGCGCCGCGCAGCACGCGCCCGCCATGAGTCCGAAGCGAAAATTCCTGCCAGCCACGGCGTTCTCCCGGATCGCAGGGGCCCGGCCGCAAGCGGCTGCCCGGTGATGGATCTGGCCGCCGGTCAATCGGTCTGGCCATGCGCCGGGTATGCAGGATCGGGGTGGAAATCCGCCCAAGCGGACCTCCGTATTTCCCCCTATTTTACCAAGAATTCAGGTGATTACGTACCCTGGTGGTAGAAGTCGTAAACCGCTTGCGCCACCGCCGCGCTCACCCCCGGCGCGCGTTGCAAATCCTCCAGACTCGCGGCGCGAACTTTACCCGCCGTGCCGAAATGCAGCAGCAGCGCGCGCTTGCGCGCCGGGCCGATGCCGGGCACTTCGTCGAGCGGGCTCGCGGTGATGGCGCGGCTGCGCTTGGCGCGGTGCGCACCGATGGCGAAGCGGTGCACTTCGTCGCGCAGCCGCTGCAAATGAAACAGCACCG
>CAIKKO010000314.1 GCA_903828025.1 uncultured Sphingomonadales bacterium | reverse complement strand
TGTAGAGCATGCCGCGCTTCACGTACGTCGCGAACGGCATCATGTGCGCGCTGCGCTCCGGCCCCCAGCCCGCCGCGAGTGCATCGCCGAGGAACCAGAGGAACTCCGCCTGCGCCTCCGGATAGCCGGAATCATACTGGCGCTGGAGATCAGCCATCACGCCCATGGCATGCTCTGTCGGCAAGTTGGCATGGATCAGGCTGTGGCGCAGACCCATCTTCGGCAATTTCTTCAGCGCATCGGCATAAGCATCAACCACGGTATCGATCGCGCGGTCGCCAATCGCATGGGTGCCGATGGGAATGCCCTCCTTCGTGAACAAGTCCACCATCTGGCGGTAGACATCGGCCCCCATCATCGGAAAGCCTGTGCCCGGATTGGCATGCGATGCATCCGTCTCGAACGGCTGGTACATCCACGCCGTGCGCCCCGCGCCCGATCCGTCCATGTAGATCTTGACCCCGCAGACATCGAGATTGCGGCCCTTCAGGCCGGCCACCTCCCGCTTGCGCTCGCGGTAGTCGGCGACTGTCGCGAGCGCCGTGGTCAGGTCAGTCCCAGCGTGAGCGAGCGTGCAGATATGCATGGGGAGCGGCGCCCGTTTTGCCGCATCTGCATAGACAACCCACTGCAGGCGGGTGGTATCCGGGTCCTTGAAGCCGGTCAGCCCCTCAGCGAGCGCGCCTGCGATAACATGCGTCAGCCCCTTGGCGCGCGTTGCTGCATCGACCGGCGGTATCAGCTTCTCGATCACGACTTTCGCGCTGTCATAGACAACGCCGTTGAGCGCGCCCGCTGCATCCTTGTCAAAGCGCCCGCCCGCCGGATCGGGCGTGGTGGTAGTGATCCCGGCCAGCTTCAGCGCCGCGCTGTTGACCAGAGTGTAGTGCCCGGTGGTGTTTTCAAGCGCGACCGGGTGGTCCCCCGATACGGCATCGAGTTCGGCGAGGCTCGGCGGATGGTGTTCGGCCATGCGCGATTCGTTCCAGCCCGAGCCGGTCAGCCATGCCCCTGCCGGTAGCTCCGCCGCGCGTGCCTTAACCCGGGCGAGGAAATCGGCGATGCTGGAGGCCTCGCCCAACTGAAGGTTCGCCACTTCGTCGATGCCGCCTTCGAGCGCATGGGCATGCGCGTCGATCATGCCGGGGGTGGCAGTGCGCCCGGCAAGGTCGATCACTTTGGTCTTGCGGCCGATATAGGCGGCCACGGCCTTGTCGCTGCCCAGCGCGATGATACGCCCGCCCCGGATCGCCATGGCCGAGACGACGCGGTCCTTCGCGTCGACCGTGAGGATCGTGCCGTGCCGCAGCACCGTATCGGCGGCCACGGGTTTGGCATGGGCAGAGGCGGCGCTCGCCAGCAAGGCTGCAGCGCAAAGAACGACCAATCTCGACATCACAGACCCCCGCATCAATCCAGAAATGCAAGGGGTAGGTCTGGCCCGCGCGCTGTCAAGCGGCGGCGTGAGCACTCACCATGAGGCTTCGCGTGCTGCGGGGCTCAGCTTCTGCCAATCGGCCAGATGTGGCAGCAGTTCCGGGGGCAATTCCGCAGCAAAGGTATCGTCCATAGGATAGTGCGGCATTGCGCTGCTGACGGCATTGAGCAGCGCGAGGCCTTGCTTGCGATCCTTTGGCCGTTTCAGCGGATTGCGCTTGGCCTGCGCTGCCATCCACAGTTTGTGGAGCGCGAACCAGCGCGGATCGGGCGCGACGATACGGGCAGGCGAGCCGTCGCGGCAGCCGATCACCTGATCGACCGGGCGGCCAAGCAGTAGCCACTCCTGTTCAGGCAGGGGGACCGGGCGCGGCTGATCTTTGCTGCTCAGTGTACCTGCGCGCGAGGGGGCGACGAGCAGTTCCACCTCATAAGCCTTGGCATTGCGCGCCTGAAAATCGCGCTCGCTGTTGATCGTGAACGTCGGATCGACCGCCTTGAGCATGTCCCACACGCGGCGCTCCGCCTCGTCCGGGGCCTCTGCCACCCACGCCAGATCGAAGTCCTCGGTTTCATCGGGCAGGGCAATCGCGCCATTGGCCTCCGCCATATAGGCCGCGACGGCGTTGGTGCCGATAACCAGCAGGTGCGAGCCGAGCAGGCGGCGGCGGTCACATTCGCGCAAGATCGGTCCGGCCTCGCTTGAAAGCAGCGGCAGCCGCAAGGCGCGGTAGAGCGCAGCGCTTTCGGCCAGCGCCGGGCGCAGCGCGATGATCTGGGCTTTCAGCGCGGTTTTGCGGGCGTGATAGGCCTCGAACCGGGCGGTCAGCGCCTCATCCATCCGGCCCAGGCTCTTGCCGTTGCCGCCGCGGCCGTGAATTTCATAGAGATAGGTGCCGCCTGCGACGGTCTTGCGCCTGAGGTCATAGGGCATTGCGGCAAGCGCCTGCTCTGCTGCCATCCACACTTCATAACGCTGCCGCAAATTGACGAGCAGGCGCGACTGCTCATCGGAAAAGGGGCGAAGCGGGATCATAACCGGTAATTATCCCACATTTTTAGAAAATGCAAATTTGTGGGATAAATCAGGTCGGTTAGCGCCTCAGGGCAACATCCGCTGCAGTTCCGCTTCGCCGTCCATCCACTGGTGCTTGAGCGCGGCGCCGACGTGGAGCGCGAACAGGCCATAAAGCACCCAGCCCAGCAAGCTGTGCGCTGCGCCGAAGCTGTCGTGCACCGATTTCTTGGTCGCCTCGTCGAGCGCCATCACCGGAGCGATGCGCGGCCATTCGAACAAGCCGAACCAGTGCATCGGGTGTGTTGCGGCGTCTTTCCATGCCGAATCCATGATCCATCCGGTCAGCGGCATCGCGAAGATGATCGCATAGAGCGCCCAGTGCGCGGCATGGCTGGCGGTGACTTCCCACGGTTTGTAGCTGGCGGGGAGGGCGGGCGGCCGGTGCGTCAGCCGCCACAGCAGCCGCATCACCGCAAGGCCCAGCACCGTTACACCGATCGACTTGTGCGCATCAATCAGCGGCCGCACGGCGTCGTCGCTGACCGCCTCCCAGATCCACGGCAGCGCGGCGTTGACGATGATGCCCACCGCGATGATCCAGTGCAGAGCGATCGCGACACCGGTGTATTTCTTGACCATGGATGCTCCCGAGCTTCCTGCAAAAGTTGCCAAACCTTCACCTACCTGCCCCGCAAACGCAATAGCGCGTTCAGACAAGGATCGTTACAGGCCGCCCATGCCTTCGCTCGAAACGCTCCTCCACGCCCAGTCTCCGCGCTTCACCCCGCGGCCAATTCCGCTGGCGAGCCGCCTGATCTCGATCGCTGCGCCGCTGCTGTTCGTGATCCTGGCCGCGCAGGCGTTCTACCGGCAAGGGCTTGGCATGTGGTCGGTCGGCATCGTCTATATCCTCTACGATACCTCGCTGCTGCTGTTCACCGCGTGGCAGATCCGCAAGCTGGCGCACGATGCGCCGGTACCTGCGGCGCCGGGTGCCCGACCGACACTGGGTGTTATTGTCGCCGCACACAACGAGGCGGGTGTCATCCGTCTGACCATCGACCGCCTCCTCGCGCAGGCGGAGGCACCCGAGGCGATCCTCATTGCCGACGACGGATCGAGCGACGACACGCCTGCCGCCATGCTGGCCGGCTATGGCCTTGCCGCCCCCGTGCTGGGAGGCCTCGCCGAAACCACCATCAACGCCACCCGCCTGCAATGGCTGCGCCTGCCGCATGGCGGCAAGGCCCGCGCGCTCAACCAGGCGCTGCAGCGCAGCCACGAGGACGTGGTGCTCACGGTCGATGCCGATACGCTGCTCGAACCCGGTGCGATTGCCGCCATGCGCGCCGCCTTTGTGCGCGACGCCCGGCTGGCGGCGGCCACCGGCGTGCTTGTGCCGATTTGCGGTCCTTCACTTTCGGGCCGCCTGTTCGAATGGTTCCAGTCCTACGAATACGTGCGCAATTTCCTCTCGCGCGATGCGTGGATGCAACTCAATGGCCTGCTGCTGATCTCGGGCGCGTTCGCGGCGTTCCGGCGCGAGGCGGTGCTGGCCGTGGGCGGGTTCGATCCCGATTGCATGGTTGAGGATTACGAGCTGATCCACCGCCTCCACCGCCATAGCCACGACAACGGCCTCGGTTGGCATGTCGGCGTGGTCGGCGGGGCCTTGGCGCGGACCGATGCGCCCGCAAGCATTCGCGGCTTCCTCAAGCAGCGCCAGCGCTGGTTCGGCGGCTTCCTCCAGACGCAGTACTGGAACCGCGACATGGTGGGCAACGCCCACTACGGCCTGCTCGGCACGCGCATGCTGCCGGTCAAGGCGCTCGATACCCTGCAGCCGATCTATGGCCTTGGCGCGTTCGCCATCCTGATCTGGCTGGTCGCGACGGGCCGGTTCTATCTCGCGTTCCCGATCCTGCTCGTGATGATTGCCAAGATCGTGGTCGATCTCACCTTCCACCTCTGGTCGCTCGGCATCTACAAGCGCTGGACTGGCCAGCGAGAGGGCCTAGACCTCGGTCCCGCACTCCTGGCCGCGATAGCCGAGCCGTTCAGCTTCCAGCTCCTGCGCCACGCCGGGGCGGTCTATGGCTGGTACGCCTTCCTCACCGGCAGCCAGACCTGGACCCGCCAGACCCGGACAGCGCTGGAAGCGCAGGCCTGACGTGATCGCCCTTGCATTGGTGTCATAACGCCAGCACCATGCCGCATTCTGGGGCATGGAGGGCATGACATGGCGCAATCGCTGGCAATTACCCGACGCGGGTTGATGGGATCGGGCGGCGCGCTCGCACTGGTGAGCCTGTCGCCGCGCGCGTGGGCCGCGATGCTCGATCCCTCGCCGACGTTGATCCTGCGGGGCGGGCGCATCCACACGCTCGATCCGGCGGTGCCCTATGCCGATGCCATTGCAATGTCCGGCAGCCGGATTGTCGGCGTGGGCACGTGGGAGGAGCTGAAAACGCTCGCCACCGCGCGCACGCAGGTCATTGATCTGGGCGGGCAGGCGATTGTGCCCGGCTTCAACGACGCGCACCTTCACGCGGTGGGCGAAAGCCTGCTGGATGACGTGCTGGTCGGCAATCCGTTCGAGGTCGAGTTCTTCACCATCGACCGGATCGTCGCGCTGCTCAAGGAGCGCGCGGCCGCTACGCCGCCGGGCAAGCTGGTGCGCGGCGAGTTTTATGACGATACCAAGGTCAAGGACGGCCGCCCGCTGGTCATGGCCGATCTCGACCGCGTCTCGACCACGCATCCGGTCATCGTCACGCATCGCGGCGGGCATACTTATGTCGTCAATTCCTTTGCCTTCCAGATTGCCGGGATCACGCGCGATACGCCTAATCCTTTCGGCGGCACGTTCGACCGCGACGCGAACGGCAATCTCACCGGGCGTGTGACCGACAAGGCGATCGACCTGATCAAGGCCAAAACGCCCGAGCCCGAGTTTTCGCCCGAGCAGGCTCGCGCCCGCGCCTTGGCCGGGGCGGCGAAGATCAGTTCGGAATTCGTCCGCTACGGCCTTACCAGCGTGTGCCACACCGCGCCCGGCCTCGTGGGCTCCGGCACCACCATCGCCGATGATCTGGGCGCGATCCAGCAGCTGCGCCGCGAGGGCAAGCTGCTCCACCGCGTCACCTATGAACCCTCCGGCGCGTTCCTCGATGCGCTCATCGCCAACGGGGTGCGCACGGGCTTTGGCGATGAGTGGATTCGCATCGGTGCCACGGCCGAGCAGTTCTCCGACGGCTCGTTTTCCGAACGCACGATGTCGCGTTCCACGCCCTATCCGGGCCGCACGCCGCCTTATTACGGCAATCTCATGCAGACGCAGGAGAGCCTCGATGCGCTGGTCGAAAAGCAGATGCGCGCAGGTATCCAGCCCAATTTCCACGCCAACGGCGATGTTGCCATCGGCATGGTGCTTACCGCCTATGAACGCGGCACGAAGCTCCTCGGCCCCGCCGACCGCCGCCCCAAGATCACCCACTGCACCAATGTTTCGCCCGAACTGGTGGGGCGGATCAAGGCACTCGGTGCGGTCCCGGCGCTGTTCACCAGCTATGCCTATTACAACGCCGACAAGTTCCATTTCTACGGCGCGGAGATGATGGAACACATGATGGCCTACCGCATGATGATCGACGCAGGCGTGCCGGTCTGCGCCGGGTCGGACTTCCCCCCGGGCCCCTTCGCGCCGCTGATGGGCCTGCAGGGCATGGTCACGCGCAAGGGCTGGAACGGCGAGATATGGGGCCCCAGCCAGAAGATCACCGTGATGGAGGGCCTCAAAGTGCTCAGCAACAACGGCGCCCACGCCTCGTTCGAGGAAGACCTCAAAGGCACGCTCAGCGTGGGCAAGCTGGCGGACATGGTGCTGCTGGACGGCGATCCGGCCACGATCGACCCTGAAAAGATCAAGGATATCCGCGTGCAGCAGACGATTGTCGGCGGCGTGACGCGCTACAAGGTGTGAGGGCGGGCGGGTTCGGCTTGCCTGATCGCCGGTGCCGCGCGCCGGGTGGAGGCTATGGTCACAAAATGGCAACAAGCCTGACCTAGCCGCTCGTTTTCACTGCGCAATCCGACACTCGCCCGGGTTTAGACAGGCCGGGTTTAGACAGGCCAAGTTTAGGCAGGCCGGGGGTTGGCCGGAAAACCGCGCGTGCCCGGGGGAGTGCTGCGATGGAACCCACGTTCCACAGGATCTGGTTCGGCAACAAGCCCCTGCCGTCTCACTATGAAGACTATTGGGCCGCGTGGCAGCGGCAGTTCCCGGCGTGCACATTCCGCACCTGGACCGATGCGGATATCGAGGAGCTCGAACGCACGCGCGACAAGCTCAAGAGCCTTTCGAACGTCGTCTCGCGCGCTGATATCGCGCGCTACGAAATCTTGAGCAAGCACGGCGGCATCTATCTCGATTGCGATATCCTGCCCTACAACCATTTCGATGCGGCAGACCTGTGCCGCGAACTGACCGTCTGCAATGAGGACGAGTCGACCCAATATTGCTCGATTGGTTTTATCGGCGCGCCGGCCGGTCATCCGATTTTCGACGCGTTGATTGATCATCTGCTGAAATCACCGATCGACGAAAGCCAGCCCAACCATTCGACCGGGCCGTGGCTGTTCGGCCGATTCCTGCAGCGCCACCAGTTTCGTAGACTGCCGACGGCAGCATTTTACCCCTATCTCTACAACGAGCCGGTGTCGGCGATCCGGCGCAGGAATCTGGATCAGACGTTCGGTATCCATGTCTGGGGCGGGGCATGGCTGGCGCCCGAACAGCAAATGCAGAAGGCTGCCCAGTTTCTCGATCGGGGCGACATTGCCGAGGCGGCGCGGATTTTGGCGGGGTCCAATGATCCCTGGGCGCTGGAAATCGGGTGGCTGGTCCATCACATCAGGAGCGTTCGCACCAGCAGCGCCGAGATCGCCGACCGGCTGAACACCCCCATCGCGATCGACAACGCTGACCAGCCGGTGTTCGAGTTCAGCAAGGTCGTCCACTGGCTGCTGGAAGCCAACCCCGACCGCATGGTCTGGCAGATCGGAGCGGCTGACGGTGTGCTGGTCGATCCGTTGCGTTCGGCGATGGTCAACTTCGATCCGCCGAGCGTGCTGCTGGAGCCCAACCCCTATCTGTTTGCCATGCTGCGGGCCGGGTATGCCAACAACCGCAATGCTCTGCCGCTGCAATTGGCCTATAGCAAGGACCGGGGCGAACTGGTGCTCAACGCCATCAATCCTGCGAAAGTCGCGGAGCTGGGTCTGCCGCACTGGGTGCTCGGCATCTCGTCGATGTTCGATGATAAGAATGCTATCGGCGGCTTGACGATTGATCCGGAAACCACGCGCAAGATCCAGCTGTGCATCGAACGCGTCGCGGTGCCGGTGGTCGATTTTGCCGGGTTGGTCCAACACAGCGGCGGTCGTGGCCCCGATATCCTGGTGGTCGATGCCGAAGGCATGGACAAAACGATCATCGACGACATTCTTGATCGCGGCGGCCAGCCGGCAGTCATTCACTTTGAAATTCAATGCATGGATGCGGGCGAAGTTCAGGCGCTGGCGACGCGCCTGTCGCAAAATTACGCACTGTTCCAGTTTGGCAACGATGTGACTGCCTATAGCCATGCAATGCTTAAGGCATACACGCAGTCAATATATATCAACAACGGCATTCCGACGGTCTATTCCAATGTGCTGCGTTCGCTGAACGGGCTGATTTGAAGCAAGAGTTGCCCAAATCGAGCAGCTTTTATTCAATCAGCTTGTTTGGACTATTTCAGAAATGTCGAGCTTGTGCAGGTCGTCATAGGCCCTGCGCGTTGAACCCCAAAGCTGGTGGGCATAGACGGCATCCCGCCCTTGATACGTTATTCCGGTAAAGTGTTGCGGAATGAAAAAGTGACTGGGGTAAATCCGCATCGGAGTATATTGATAGTGTTGGTAGCTTTCCGTCAGGCGGAGGGGGCCGACCGTTTTCCAGGCCATATCGTGCGTGACACTGGCTTCATTGGCAATATCGGTAATGATCTGCTTCACGAATGGATTGCCCGGAATGCAGCCGAAATAACCCGCAGCAATCAACCCGGGCCGGGCAATTTCATTTTCCCAACACGCAAACGCATCACAATCCAATAAGAAATCGTCAAGCTTGCGCAACCCGATGCTGTCGGCATCAAGCACAATACCGCCCATCTCGTGCACAATTTCCCAGCGCATCATGTCGGCAACGCCATTGAGTTCGCGCTGATACATGGCCGCCATGTGGCGCTTGTTGATCCAGTTTCTCGCGTTCAACTCGGCATTGCCCCAGATCCGGATCTGCCAATCCGGGTGCAGGGCCTTCCAGGTGTCGATGCAGTTGTCCGGACGGCGGGATTCATCGCCGACCCAGATAAAATGAAGCAGCTTCGGGATCATCGCAACGCCTAGGAAAAGTGCTCAGCTGTTCGCAGATAGGGTCCGATTATGTCGGATTGCAGACGATTTCGAAACACAAGCCATCCCGGATGCGGGGCCGCCACAATCCAAAACCCAATCCTGGCCCCAAATTCCGGCCCCTAATCCCCGCCTGGTGTTATGCCGCGTCGAGCGCCGCTGCCAGATCGGCGAGGATATCGTCGATATGCTCGATGCCGATGGAAAGCCGCACGTAGCCGGGCGTCACGCCGCTCGCGGCCTGCTCGTCTACCGAAAGCTGCGAATGTGTGGTCGAGGCTGGATGGATGGCAAGGCTGCGCGCATCGCCGATATTGGCGACGTGGTAGAACAGCTGGAGGCTGTCGATGAACGCGCGCCCGGCATCCGCGCCGCCCGTCAGTTCAAAGCCCACGAGGCCGCCCTGACCGCCCTTGAGGTACTTGGCGGCCAGCTCCGCCGCGCGGCCGGTGGCCTGCGAGGGGTGGATCACCTTGCTCACTTTGGGATGCGCAGCGAGGAAGGCGGCGACCTTGACTGCGTTCTCGCAGTGGCGCTCCATCCGCAGCGGCATCGTCTCCAGCCCCTGGATCAGCTGGAATGCGTTGAACGGGGACAGCGCCGCGCCAATATCGCGCAGCAGGATCACTCGCGCGCGGATGATATAGGCGATTGGGCCGAGCGGCTTGATGTCGCGCGCCCAGACCGCGCCGTGATAGCTGGCGTCCGGCGTGTTCAGGTTCGGCTGGCGCTCGGGAAAGGCCTCCCAGTCGAAGTTCCCGCCATCAACGATCACGCCGCCGATCGACGTGCCGTGCCCGCCAATGTACTTGGTGGCCGAATAGACCACGATGGCCGCGCCGTGCTCGAACGGCTTGATCAGCTGGGGGGCGGCGGTGTTGTCCATGATCAGCGGGATGCCGTATTCGCGGCCGATGGCGGCGACCTCGGCGATGGGGAACACTTCCAGCTTCGGGTTGGGCAGCGACTCTGCATAGTAAGCGCGGGTCTTGTCATCGGTGGCGCGGCGGAAGCCTTCGGGGTCTGCCGGATCGACGAAGCGGGTTTCGATTCCCAGATCGCGCAGCGTGTTCGCAAGGAGGTTCCAGGTCCCGCCATAGAGGTTGGTCGAGGCAACGATATTGTCGCCCGCGCGCGCCAGATTGAGGATCGAGAGCGTCGTGGCCGATTGGCCCGAGGAGACCGCGAGCGCCGCAACGCCGCCTTCGAGTGCGGCCACGCGCTGCTCCAGCACGTCGGTCGTCGGGTTGCCGAGGCGGGTGTAGATGTTGCCCAGCTCCTTCAGCGCAAACAGGTTGGCCGCGTGTTCGGTGCTGTGGAACTGGTACGAGGTCGTCTGGTGGATCGGCACCGCGACCGATCCGGTGGTGGGATCGGCGCGCCAACCGGCGTGGAGCGCGAGGGTTTCAGGGCGGGCTTTGGAAAGGTCGGTCATGGTGGGCATCCTGCTCTGGAGTTTATGTTATAGTCTATCAATTCGATTGAGTTTGCAAGCGGCGGTACAGCACGCTGTCGCGCGTTTTGCGCAGCGGCTCCCAGCCGGGGAGGCGGGTCGCGGGGTTCACCTGGATGATCCACAAATAGTGCGCCGCGCGCGGGATCGCCGCAATCGTGGCGGCAAGGCCGGGGGAATCGCCGCATGGCTCCATGAATGCGATGGTCGAGGGATCGCGGTCGAACGGTTCGAGCACGGGGTTGTGGATCGAAATGAGCTGCCCGCCCGGCAATTGCCACTGGCCGTTATCGAACAAGTGCCGCCGCGCCAGCGCATAGCCCATGATATGCCGCCGCCGGTCGGTGCTCCAGCCCTCGCACTCGTCGAGATAGAGCGAGACCAGATTGGACCCGCGCGGCACAACGTCGATGGCGGTCAGCGTTTCGGCAAATTGATGGCCGGCCACAGCCATGCTCACGGCATTGCCCGCGATCCGCGCGCCGCCGAACACCAGTCCGCCGATCAGCAGCCAGCGCGTCAGGCGCGGATCAAGCAGCGGTCCTGGCGCGCTGCACAGCACGAACAGCGCGAGGATCACCGGCCCGAGCCGCATATCGGCAAAGCGCGAGCCCATGATCGTATCGGGCATCAGCAGATAGAGACCCAGCAGCGCCAGCGCGGCCAGCAGCAGGCCCAGATGGAGCACAAAGCCGCGCGTGCGCAGGCCGATGTAGATGGCGAGCACAATCACGCCCGCGCCCGCCGCGTCCCAGCCCAGCCAGCGATCCGCCATTGCCATGATCAGCCACACGATCTTGCGCGGCGCATCGTTATTGGCGAGCAGCGCGACCGCCGGGCCGTCCACCTTGTGCACCAGCGCACCCGCCACGGGGCCGGCCAGCAGCGGCAACGTCATCAGCGCGGTGCCCAGAAGCGTACCCACCACGCCTTTGCCCGCCTTGTACCGCGCGACAAGTGTCGTCACGCCCGCGACAAGGCTGAACACCGCCCAGCCGACCAGGTGGCACACCCACAGTGCAAAACCGAGCGGCAGGAACAGCGCGGTGCGCAAGCCGGGGCGGCCTTCCAGCGCGATCCACAGCGCCATGGCGTGGAACGCGAGCGCGATGGAGAGCGAGAAGTTCGCAAAGCCATAGAGATAGGGCAGCGAGATCGCGAGCGGCAGCGCAAAGAGCGCGTTGACCCCGATCCGCCCGTGCGCCGCGCGGGAGAGCAGCAGCATGCCCGAAACCATCAGCGGCGGGGTCGCGCCCACGATCAGGTGCACCGCCGGTTCGAGCCCTATGTGCGGCGCAAGCAACTGCACCAGAAGATCGACGCCGAGATTGGGCAGCAGGCCCCATTCGAAGCTGTACCAGTGCGCCAGCACGGGCGAGCGGCCTGCATCGAGCTGCACCGCATAGCGCCCGATGTGTCCGCCCAGATCGATCAGCGGCATCACCGGCGTGAGCATGGCGGGAAGCGCTGCCGCCGCGCTAAGCAGAACGATCACCAGCAGTTCGGCAAAGCGGTCGGACCGCGCCGGGCTGGCCCCGCGCGCGCCATCAAATACCGAGAGCGGCCAGATCGTCATCCCGCACGCCTTTAGGGGCGGCGCGGCGCTGCTGTCAAAGGGCTGGGTGTGCAATCATTCCGCTGCGGGGTGCTCCGCCTTGGTCAGCGCGGTCTGCACGGTCTGGGCCTCGTTGGCCAGCTGCCCCTCGCGGCGCGCGCTCAGCGGATCGGCCGCGCCCATGCCTTCGGACTCGGCGCTGAGCTGCGCATCGACATCGCTGGCCCAGCCTTTGAGCAAGGCCTGCTTCTCGGCGTCGCCAAGATCGGGATCGGCCATGAGGCTGGCGGGGGAAGCGAAGCGCTTGCGCGCATCGGCCGGGGCGGCCTTCGACGCCAGGCCTGACGTGCGGCCAGCGAGTTCGCGGTGGAACAGCAGCGCCTGCCCGATCGTGGCGGCCACGGTTTCGGGATTGAAGGGCTTGGCGATCAGATAGGTCGGCTCGGGCCGCTCGCCGGTCAGCAGGCGTTCGGGGAACGCGGTGATGAAGA
>CAIKKO010000313.1 GCA_903828025.1 uncultured Sphingomonadales bacterium | reverse complement strand
TGATCACGCCGTGGCCGCCCTCGCCGCCAAGGACTTTCTGCCACGAGAAGGTGGCGACATCAATCTTGTCCCACGGCATGTCATAAGCAAACACCGCGCTGGTGGCGTCGGCGAAGGACAGGCCTTCGCGGTCGTCCGGGATCCAGTCGCCGTTCGGGACGCGCACGCCCGACGTGGTGCCGTTCCAGGTGAACAGCACGTCGGTCGACCAATCAACCGCCGCAAGATCGGGGATCTGGCCGTAATCGGCGCGCATCACTTGCGGATTGATTTTCAGCTGCTTGACCGCATCGGTGACCCAACCTTCACCAAAGCTTTCCCATGCCAGCGTCGTTACCGGACGCGCGCCCAGCATCGTCCACATCGCCATTTCGAAGGCGCCGGTGTCCGAGCCCGGCACGATACCGATGCGGTGCGTATCGGGGAGCTGCAGCACCTCGCGCATCAGATCAATGCTGAGCTGCAGGCGCGTCTTGCCGATCTTCGACCGGTGCGAGCGGCCAAGGCATTCGGTGGCGAGTTTGGCGGGATCGTATCCGGGCGGCTTGGCGCAGGGGCCGGACGAAAAGTGAGGGCGCGCAGGTTTGCGCGCGGGCATTGGTACAGTCATTGTAGTCTCTCCTTGCAGAGAGCTCGCGCGGCGTTGGGACCGCGTGGCCCGGCGACGCTCTTAGTGGCGGGGGCGTTGCTGTCAACCTTTCTTGGAGGCAGGGTCCAGGCAGAGGAGGCCGATAACCCGATTTTTACCATACTGGGCCACTCTGCCCACATGGTCCGGCGCCCTGCCCTGCCCTTGCTTGTCGCACTTTTGCCTGCCTTGCTGACAGGCTGCGTCGGCGCGCCCGAACCGGCCCGCCGCGCGCCGCGCATGGCGACTTCGTGGACCCCGCCCGCCGCGCCCGAAGGCCGCGCCTGCCTCGCGGGTCTCAGCCGGACATACGCGAATTTCACCCCGCTGCCCGATCAGTATTACGGCGCGGGATGCTCGGCCGTCGGCGCGGTGCGGCTCGCCGCGCTGCGCAGCGATGCGGGGCTGCTGCAGCTCACCAACCTCGGCCCGGTCACTTGCCCGCTCGCCAGCACACTCTCGGGCTGGGCGCGCTTCGGGGTGGACCGCGCAGCGCAGCAGATTCTGGGCAGTCCGCTCGTGCGGATCGAAACGATGGGCAGCTATGCCTGCCGCAATGTGGCGGGCACCAACCGCCTTTCCGGCCACGCCACAGCCAACGCGGTCGATGTCAGCGGCTTTGTGCTGGCGGATGGTCGGCACATCACCGTGGCGCAGGATTGGTATGGCGGCAGCCCCCAAGCGCGCGCTTTCCTCGCCGCCGTGCATGGCAGCGCCTGCCGCCGCTTCGGCACAGTGCTGAGCCCCGATTACAACGCCGCGCACCACGATCACTTCCATCTGGAAGTGGGGGCAGGAAGGCAGCTTTGCCGCTAGAAATACGCCAGATCGGCCGGCAATAGTCCTGCTGCCGCGCGTTCCGGCGCAGGGCTATCGGCG
>CAIKKO010000312.1 GCA_903828025.1 uncultured Sphingomonadales bacterium | reverse complement strand
CGGGCTTCGCTCGGGCGATCCCCCGCAACGATCACGCCCGGTTCGAACACGGCGCCCTCAACCGAAACCGCGACGCCCGCGCTTTCGCTCAGGACAAGGCGGAGGTTGCTGGCGATATCGCGGATCAGGCCGGCGGCGACGAGCCGGGTGCGCACTTCGCGTGCGACGGCGGCACTGTCGCGGCCCGTGACAGCGATGGGGCCGAGACCGTCGATCACGAGATTGCCGTTCGAGGCAACGATATAGTCATGCGAAAGCAGATCCTTGTCGCCGCTTACTTCGAGCCGCAAGCGGTCACCCGGGCCCAGAATATCGGGCGCTGAAGCCAGCGTTTCGGCAGGCTCGACCACCAGCGCGGCCAGCGCGGCAGGGAGCGCGGGCACCGCGCAGCGATCTGGCACGGCCGCTGCTGGCACTTGCGCTGCCTCAACCCGCTGGGCTGGCTGATACTGAGCGCCGCCGAGATTCCGCGGCGTGGACATGGTTGCGCAGCCGCTGGTCAGGGCAAGCCCCAGCATCGCGGCCGTGTGCTTCGGTCTGGCTAGTTGGATCAGGGTCGGCAGGGTCATGGGAATCTCCGGGGTTTGCCCTGCCATGGCAATCCCTGTGCCAATCCCGGCGATTCGCCGGAAACGAGCCGCTTCGTGCGGAAATGCAGCGGTTTTCGCTCTGTGCCAGGCCCGGATTTGCAATTTGCGTTGGCTTAACTTTGCACTTTGCAAAGGGATATCTTCGCAAAATGCGAAAGAAATGCTAAGGGATTGCCCTTATGCTGCGGTTCAACCTTTTCGCGAACTGGCACGCATCGTGCTTTCACATACGTATCTCTCCCATTGCTGGTACGGCCCATGACTCGCAAACGCATTCTCATCGTTGAAGACGTTCCCACGCTCGCCATCATGTATGCCGGGCACCTTGAAAAGGCGGGATACGAGACGGTTGTGGTCGATACCGGGGCGGCCGTCCTGCGCGCTCTGGAGGGCGGCGAGGCGTTCTCCGCGATGCTGCTCGATCTGCAGCTCCCCGATATGGATGGTCTGGAACTGCTCCGCACCAATGTCGATTTGCTGGCACGGCAGCCGGTCATTGTCGTGACAGCGGACGGTTCACTGTCGCGGGCGATTGATGCGATGCGCCTTGGGGCTTACGATTTTCTGGTCAAGCCGCTGGCCAGCAAGCGGCTCCTTGCGGTCGTGGCCAGCGCTGTCGAATCGGGGGTCGCGGTGCAGGCACCCGCCGACGTCGCCGCTGCCGCTGTGGGAGACCGCGCGCAGGCGGCGACGCCGGGCGATTTCATCGGCAGCTGCGATGCGATGCGCGAAGTCTACCGGCAGATCGGCTGCATCGCGCGCAGCCGGGCGACCGTTCTGATCACTGGCGAGAGCGGCACCGGCAAGGAAGTTTGTGCCGATAGCATCCACCGCGGGTCCGGGCGCAGCGGGGGGGCGTTTATTGCGATCAACTGCGGCGCAATCCCGGAAAACCTTCTCGAATCCGAACTGTTCGGCCATGTGAAAGGCTCGTTCACCGGCGCGATCAATGACCGGATCGGGGCCGTTCAGGCGGCGCACAAGGGCACGCTGTTTCTCGACGAAGTGTGCGAAATGGCGCTGCCGCTGCAAGTGAAGCTGCTGCGCTTCCTGCAGACCGGAACCGTCCAGCGTGTCGGCACCAGCCGGGTCGACGAAGTCGATGTCCGGATCATCTGCGCCACCAACCGCGATCCCCTGCGCGAGGTGGCCGAGGG
>CAIKKO010000311.1 GCA_903828025.1 uncultured Sphingomonadales bacterium | reverse complement strand
ATCGATTGCCTGATGCAAAGGGAGCCCGTTTCAGTGAAGAAGCACCAAGCATAAGCTGCTGCGCCAATTCTTCAACTGCAACGCCGATGTTTAAGCGCAGCATTCTGCAGTGCTGGCCAAAGTACGGCAGGCCGATCAGAGCACGAAGCGGCGGAGCCTGCTGGTCCGCCGCTCAGCACCAATGCGTTGCGGGGCCCGGACCTTGCAGCCCGGGCCCCGCGAGGCGCGGGTCAGGCTGAAGCCTTGGCCGGACGACCAACGCGCTTGGGGGCGGCGGCAGGCTTGCGGCCGAGGCCGATCTTCTTGGCCAGTTCGCGGCGCTTTTCGGCATAAGCCGGGGCGACCATCGGATAGTCGGCCGGAAGGTTCCAGCGCTGGCGATACTGATCGGGGGTCATGCTATAGCGCGTCATCAGGTGGCGCTTGAGCATCTTGAGCTTCTTGCCATCTTCGAGGCAAACAATGTGATCGTTCTTGATCGAGGAACGGATCGAAACCGCCGGTTCCGGCAAAGGTTCGGCGACCGGCTGGCTGGGGTTAAGCCCGGCGAGTGCAGAATAGACGTTGCTGATCAGCACCGGCAGATCGCTGACTGCGACGCTGTTGTTGCTGACGTGGGCTGCGACGATATCTGACGTCAGGGTGATCAGCGTCTCGCGCATGTCGTTTTCAATTTCACTCATCTCAGGCTTACCTTCTGCGGTTTGTGGCTCATTCTTGGCCAAGTTAGGGTGTGTGCGACTACTTACACCACGGCAAATATAGCTTACTCCAGCAAGGAAACAACCATTACGGAGCAAGAAAAGCACTTTCCTGTCGAAAAATTCACAATTGGACCGAAATCAACGCATATATAAGTAATTCTCAGTCGATCAGCAGCGCCTGACTCAAGGCGTCCAGCCGTCTTCCATCGGCCATGCGATAGTACCCGGGCCTTACACCGACAGTCTGAAACCCGAATGCTGCGTATAATCTGCCTGCGGGATTGTCCTTTCGCATTTCGAGAAATATCCTGCGCACCCCGCGTGCTTTTGCATTGGCGATCACGTGCGTCAGAAGCGCTGTGCCAAGTCGCATTTTGCGAAATTCTGGTGCAACTGCGAAGAGCAGCAGTTCTTCTTCGTCGAACAGACCCCGGGTCAGCGCAAATCCTGCGGTCTGCTGATCCTGTGCCAACTCGAACGATCCATCCGGACCAATCAGGTAGTATCGCGTGCCGCCCAGTATCAGCGAGTCCGCAACCTGACGGCGGTTCCACGCCTCGCCGTATTCGGGCGGAAAAGCGTGGGCCATCACCTCCATGATCCGGTCAACGTCGTCGACCGGATCCCGCACCGCGCCGCTCATCGGATCTGGCTCCGCGCGCGCATCAGGCGGCGGGCAGGCGCGCATCGGGCGCGCGGCCATAGCTGGGCAGGGCATCGGCCTGCAGCGCTTCGGCGGCGAGCAGCGCGAAAGCGCGGGCATCGGGCCAGAGTGGCAAGGCGACTGGCGCACCGCCGCGCCGCGCCGCCAGCGCCTCGGCCTGGCTGCCCGCGAGGTGCCCGGCGCGCGACGTGGCCGCGACTTCCTCGGGGTGCAGCGACCGGACCTCCGCCAGCGCCGCCCCGTCCGCACCAAACGGCTGGAAGAACCACTCGCCGTGCCCGCCGGTCATCGCCACGTCGATCGCCGCGCCCGGATGCGCCGCGCGCGCCATCGCCGCGACGAGCGTCAGGCTGGCATACCCCGCAAGCGGCACCTGCCACACCAGCGCCAGCGCGCGCGCGGCGGCGAGCCCCACGCGGATGCCGGTGAAGCTGCCGGGCCCGGTGTTGACCGCGATGCTATCGGCGCGGCCTTTGCCCGGCAGCGCGGCGATCATCGGCACGAGCTGTTCGGCATGGCCTCGGCCAAGCATGGCATAGCCGCCCGCGACGAGCACATCGCCGTCAAGCAGCGCGACCGAACAGGCTTCGGTCGCGCTGTCGATCACCAGCCGGCGCAAGCGCTGCGCCTCAGACCAGCGTGTTGAACGTGGCGAAATCGGGCCGGGGGCTGCGCGCGAAGATCGTTGCCGGATCGCCGTAGCCCAGCGTCGAAACGAAGTTCGAGCGCACCCGCGTTCCGGCGAAGAACGCTTCGTCCACCGCTGCATTGCTGAAGCCCGACATCGGCCCGGTATCGAGCCCGAGCATGCGCGCGGCGATGATGAAATACGCGCCCTGCAGCGTGGAATTGCGCAACGCCGACACTTCGCGCAGCGCCTCGTTGCCCTCGAACCAGCTCTTGGCGTCGGCATGCGGGAACAGCCACGGTAGCTGCTCGTGGAAATCGAGGTCCATCCCGATGATCACGCTGACCGGCGCGGCCAGAATCTTGGGGCCGTTCGTGCCGCTGACGCAGGCCGCCAGCTTGGCCTTGGCTTCGGCGCTTACGCACCACACCAGCCGCGCGGGCATCTGGTTGGCCGAAGTTGGCCCCATTTTCATCAGGTCCCAGAGCGCGGTGAGCTGCGCTTCGCTCACAGGCTGGTCGAGATAGCCGTTATAGGTGCGCGCGGTGCGGAACACCTGATCGAGCGCGGTATCGTCAAGCGGTTGGGGCATGTCAGAACCTCGTATCTGCGATCAGGCGGCGCGCACTTCGCTGACTTCGGGCACATAGTGCTTGAGCAGCGATTCGATGCCGTGCTTGAGCGTGGCGGTGGATGAGGGGCAGCCCGCGCAGGCGCCCTGCATCTTGAGATAGACCACGCCTTCGCGGAAGCCGCGGTAGATGATATCGCCGCCGTCGTTGGCAACGGCCGGGCGCACCCGCGTCTCGATCAGATCCTTGATCTGCTCGACGATGTCGGAATCGGCGGGATCATCGCCATAATGCGTGTCTGCGTCGTCTTCGCCCGGCACGACGAAATCGGCACCGGCGGCGGTGAACAGCGGGGCCTGCGAGACGAAATGATCGAGCAGCAGCGCCAGCACTTGCGGCTTGGCCTGCGCCCATTCAGCCCCCGGCGCGATCGTCACCGCGATGAAATCACGCCCGAAAAGCACGCCCGAGACGTCGCCGAGCGAAAACAACGCTTCGGCCAGCGGCGAGGCGGCGGCGGCTTCGGGCGAGGTGAACTCGCGCGTGCCGCTGGTCATCACGATCTCGCCGGGCAGGAACTTCAGCGTGGCGGGATTGGGCGTGGTTTCGGTTTCAATGAACATGCTGTCGCATGTAGGCCTGTTGCACAGGGGGTCAAGACCCGGCAGCGCAGGCGTTCAGGCGGAAATCGCCACGAATTGCCCGGTTCCAGCGCCCGGACTGCTGCCATAGGCGGCACCATAAGCGGCAGCGGCCAGCGACCCGCTTGGCTGGCTGCGCGCCTTGTGCAGCGCAGCCATAACGTCCTGCTGGCGGGCTTCGGCGGAGAAATGGTTTTTCGCCGCGCCGCTCTTGCCCGGCTTGCTGTGGTCATTGATCCCGAACGGACCGGCTGACGGGTTGGCCGGGTCGATATTGCGCTTTGCCCGGTCCACGTCCGAACAGTTGCGGCAGGCAAAGCCGTTTACCGTGACCGGAGAGGAATAGTCGCCGCTGATCGCCATGCCCGCGAGTCTACACGCCAGAGGCTTTGCGCGGCGTTGGGGCAGCATAGGGTTTGCCGCGTAGCGCTGCGATTATACGGCGCGCGCCGTTTTCTGCGCTGGCGGGATGCAGGCCGCCGCATTAAGGGGGCGCGCATGAGCATCACCGCCCGCGGCTTTGGCCGAATCGCCCTGTCCCTTTCCCTTCTTGCCGCCGCGTTTCCCGCGCAGGCTGCCCAGTCGGTGGCTGCCCCAGCCGCTGGTCCGGCACTGTCGTCAGAAATCCTGCCCGTGCCGCTTAACCCGTTGGTGGCTGCGGCGCAGCGCCAGTGTTCGGCGAAGACGGCTTCGGGCCTCGGCACCCTGGTGCTCAAGGCGGCAACGGGGGCCAAGCCGACCAGCGAGGACTTCGTGCTGGTGAACTACATCGGCTACCTCGCCGCCGACGGCAAAGTGTTTGATCAGAACGTGACGCAGGCCTTTTCTGCAGGCGGCGTGATCAAGGGCTTTTCCGAAGGGCTGCAGCTGATGTCGAAAGGCAGCGTGTGGCGCTTCTGCATTCCCGCTGCGCTTGGTTATGGTGCCAATGGCACCGGGCCGATCCCGGCGAACGCCGATCTGGTGTTCCAGGTCGAGTTGGTCGATTTCAAGACTCAGGCCGAAGTGGAAGCGATCCGGGCGCAGGCGGCCAAGGATGCCGCCGCCGCGCAGGATGCCCCGAAGAAGTAAAGCGAGGGCGGCGGGCGTGAAGGACCTATTCACTGGTCCTTCATTTTTTGCCGCCCTATAGAGAGGCCATGCACGCCTCTTCCCGGTTCGCCCCGCGCCGCCCCCGCGCCGCTGTCCTGCTACTTTCCTTGCTGGTTGCCGCAGCCGGACCCGTGGTGGCACTGGCGAAGGCACCGGCTCGTGCGGCAGAAGCCTCGGCCAGCACCGGGGGGCCCTGGCTCTATCGCGGCAGTGATGTGCCGCAGGACAAGGAATGGGTCTTCGGCGTCCTGCCCAATGGCCTGCGCTATGCGGTGCGCCACAATGGCGTGCCGCCGGGCCAGGT